>JANNKM010000360.1:0-6009 GCA_031396305.1 Rhizobacter sp. | reverse complement strand
CTGGTCAGCTCGCCCAGCTTGTTGGTGACGAAGATGCGGACGCGATCGCCTTCAACCACCTCGATCGTCGGCCCGGGACTCTGGCCGTTGTAGCCCCACAGATGCGCCTTGAACCCGGGTGTCATCTCGCGCACCACGGCTTCGGCGACGAGGTGAAACTCCTTGACGCCGTTGTTCATGCGCCAAGGCAGGGTCCAGCCGTTCAGCGTGACCACCGGGTTGTAGGGGCGGCCGGTGTTCGGCACCAGCGGCGGCATCGTGTCGGGTTGGGTCTGGATCACAGGTTCGGGCAACGCAGCCATTGCCACCTTGCTGACCGAAGCGGCGGTCGCCGCCGCGGTGACGGCGCTGGCGTGGCCGAGAAAAATGCGTCGGGAAACCATGGGTTGTTCCTTGCGGTTCAATGGGCCGCGCCACCGGGCTCGGCGGTGATCGCGGGGCCCGACGGCACGCCCAGGCTGGGCTTGCCGATGAGCGCCATGTCGAGGTCGGAGCGTGCGATCCAGAAGTCGCGCAGCGATTCGATGGCGTTGTTGACGCTGGCGATCTGGGCGCGCGCGTCAGCGAGCAGTTCGAACACGCCGATCAGCATGCCGT
This sequence comes from Rhizobacter sp., assembly GCA_031396305.1. GTDB lineage: Bacteria > Pseudomonadota > Gammaproteobacteria > Burkholderiales > Burkholderiaceae_C > JAEMQF01. The sequence continues at coordinate 5,412 of JANNKM010000360.1, read as the reverse complement.
TGTAGCGCAGCAGGTTCTCCTCGGCGATGCGCTGGCGCAACGGCACGATCTCGTCAAGGTGGTGGCGCGCGATGTCATACGCCGAGCGGTAACTGGTGTAGGCCTCGCGCACCTCGGAGCGCGCATTGATCGCGGTCTCGGCGGCGCGGTGCAGGCTTTGCATGTACACGCTCTGGGCGCGCGCAATTCGCGCGTCGCCCCAGTCGAACAACGGCAGCTCGACGCCGATCTCCCAGCCGCGCCGCACCGGCGCTTGATTGGAGGTGTCGTGAATGATCCCAAGCTCCAGCACGTTGACGAAGCGCGTGGCCCGCGTCAGCCCCAGGTTCTTCGCGGTCTGCTCGGCGGCAAGCTTCGCGCCTTGCACGTCCAGGCGCTGCGCGAGCGCCACGGCTTCGATGTCGGGCGCCTCAAACGCTTCCTTGGGCAAGTCGGGCAGACGCTCGGGCAAGGCGAACCGGGTCTGCGTTCCCCACACGCCGAGCAACCGGGTCAGGCGCTCGCGCGTCGAGGATCGGGCTTGTTCGGCGCGGGCCAGGTTCAGCGCGGCGTCGGCATAGAAGCTCTGTTCGCGGGCGCGCTGCAGCTTGTTGAAGTTGCCGACCTGCTCCATGCGGCGTGCCAGCTCGGCGCTGGCCTGCGCCGTACGCTGCACTTGCTGCATGTAGCGCACCGTCTCGGCCGCCGCCAGCGCATTGAAGTACGCCTTGCGCGTATCCGCCGCGAGCGACAGCATGCTCAGCGTGACGTTGGTCTTGATTTGCTCGAAGCGCCGCGCCTCGATCGGGCCGATCAACGGCAGCGCCAGCAGTCGCGCGATATTGAAGTGAAAGCCGCGCTCGAGTTCAATTTCGTCGCCGCGCCTCAATCGTGCGAAGCTGAACCCCGGGTTGGGCAGCCGGCCCGCCTGAACCAACTCGGCCTCGGTGATGCCGAGCTCCTGGAACGTGGCCTGCAGCCCACGGTTGTTCAGCAACGCGACCTGCACCGCATCGTCCACCGTCAGCGGCTGGGCCAGCAGGTCCGCAACCCGCTGGTCGATTGCGGTCTGGTCGGCGTCGGACCGCACCCAGCGCAGATCTTTGTCCAGGCGCGCCTTGGCGGACTGTTCGACCGCGGCAAAGCCACCGTCCGCGCTGAACGATGCGCAGCCTGCCAGCAGCATCACGCAGATCACCCCCGTCAGCAGCGGCAGACCTGCGAACCGCCAGCTGCGGCTCGTTGTGTACACAATCGTCATGACCGTGGCCCTACTGCGGCTTGTGGCCGCCATGGCCTGGCGCAGCGGGCGGCTTGGCCGCCTCCTTCGCGGGTAACGCTCGCGGTGCCTGCTCGGCGGGCGCGTCGGCTTGTTGCGCTTCACGCGCGTAGGCGCGCCAACCGCCGATGCGGTTCACGGTGTCGTTGGCCTCGCGCCAACCGATCGGCTTGGCCTCGCCGTAAGGCCGGTAGCGCGCGAGCGAAGACTCGTAGACGAGCGCCGGAACCTTGGCTTTCGGGTCGAGCGGGTCAAGCGGATTTGCGATGCAGAAGATCGGCTGAAACGCCGCGCCGACCACAGCGACGCTCAATGCGGCTGGCGCAAGCCAGCGCGAAACTGAACTGGACATGATGTACCTCTTTGAGAGCACCCTACGCGCCGTTGCCGCCGCCCCATGGGCCACGCAGTGGCCCATGGGGAGCCAAGGGGGATGAGCAAAGTGGCAAGCCACATCTGCTCATGAGTTCGATCTCTCCTGCGCCGCCAATGGGGCGCGGGAAAGGAACCTGTGCGCGCAGCCGCGTGTCAGGACACGCGCTCAGCGCGCCGGCTACACGAGGCGGAGTCGGGGAGGGCGCTCGAGCCCGTCGGCTGAAAACCTGTCCACCGACGGCACGACGGAGTCGAACACCGTGGCAGCGAACTCCGGCAGGGCAAGCAGCTCAAGGGCACTGACCAGTGCCACCGACGAATGGCACGAGGCACAGGCGCTGCACTTGTGGGTATCGGCATGCATCAGGTCGGTCGCTGCAGCCTCATCAGCCAATGCCGTGGCAGCACCCTGGAGATGCGGGCCCGCGTGTTGCTGGGCGACTGAGTCCTCGGCGTGGTGTGCAGCGTGATCGTGTTTGCCGTTCGACGGTACCGCCTGATGCGCCGCGCCGGTTTGATGATTCGGGCCACAGAACGCCATCGTCACCGCAGCAGCTGCCTGCGCTGGCACCGCAACGACAAGCAGCCATATCAACAAAGTTCTGATCAATCCGGTCATGGCGCGACTCTAACGCAATCCCTCGCGCTGTGTCGTTCCAACCACGCAACCCGGTGGTGTGCATGGAGAATCGGCGGAAATGTTGCCCGGAACCCCTGCATGAGCCAACTCTTTACCCCCTGGACCCTGGGCGACCTGCGCCTGCCCAATCGCATCGTGATCGCGCCGATGTGCCAATACTCGGCGCAAGACGGCTGCGCCACCGACTGGCAGCTGATCCATCTCGGACACCTGGCGCTGTCGGGCGCCGGGATGTTGATCCTCGAGGCGACCGCCGTCGCTGCGCAGGGGCGCATCACGCCGGGCTGCCTGGGCCTGTACTCGGATGCCAATGAAGCAGCGCTCGACCATGTCCTCAAGACCGTGCGCAAACATTCACCGATCACGCTCGCGATCCAGCTCGCCCACGCCGGGCGCAAGGGTTCGAGCCACGCCCCGTGGGACGGCGGGCTGCAGATCCGCCGCGGTGAACCGCTGGCCTGGCTCACCGAGTCAGCCTCTGCGCTGCCGCACGCCGCAGGCGAAGACGCACCGGAGGCACTCGGCATCGATGGCCTGAAGCGCGTGCGCAATGACTTCGTCGTCGCGGCTCGGCGTGCTGCGCGGCTGGGGCTGGACGGCATTGAACTGCACGGCGCGCATGGCTACTTGCTGCACCAGTTCCTCTCGCCCATCGCCAACCGGCGCACCGACGCCTACGGCGGCAGTCTGCAAAACCGGATGCGTTTTCCGCTCGAGGTTTTCGACGCCGTGCGCGAAGCGTTTCCCGCGGGGAAGCCGGTGTGGATGCGCCTTTCCGCGACCGACTGGGTGGAAGGCGGCTGGGACATCGAAGGCACGCTGGAAATGTCGGGCGCGTTGAAAGCGCGTGGCTGCGCCGCGATCCACATCAGCACCGGCGGCGTGGCGCCAACCCAAGCCATCAAGCCGGCTCCGGGGTTTCAGGTGCCGTTCGCGCTGCAGGTGAAGGCGCACATCGGCCTGCCGACGATCGCCGTGGGCCTGATCACCGAGGCTGAGCAGGCCGAGGCCATCATCGCCAATGGTCAGGCCGACGCCGTGGCGCTGGCGCGCGCAATGCTCGCCAACCCGCGCTGGCCGTGGCACGCTGCGGAAAAGCTCGGTGCCAAAGTGGTGGCCCCGAAACAGTATTGGCGCGCCGCGCGCGACCCGAAATCATTGTTCGAGGGCCTCAGGCACGGAATGCGCTGAGGTCGTGGCGCGGCCCGCGAAGCCGACGGTTCGGGTTGATTGCAGAGCCTGTGGCGCCGCGCTGGACGGTTCAGCGCAAGGCGTAAACGACCTCGGTCGCACGCGGGGTCGGGCTCTGCACGCTGTGCACGGCACGGTGTGGCGCCGGGACGGGTTGCACTGGGGTCGCGTCGGCGCGCCGCGCGTTGAACACAGGCAGTACAGCCTCGATTCCCGCCATGATCGCTGCCGGCGCCGTGCCGTCGCCCGGCACTGCCCCGGTCAACGCACCATAGGTCGTCGCCGCGAACAAGATGCTTAACAGATGCAGGCGCACAGTCGTCATGTCGATTCCCTGAGTTACCGGGAGTTTCGGCACCAGCGGCGCCAAGCATAAGCCTGAACAGCGGTACATATTGACGCCAAATGTCACGTCATGCGGCATATTGGCATCATGCGCCGCCGGCTCGGCGTGGCTTGCCGCGTCTGGGCGGGAAGAACCACCATGTGGCGACGACGGCCAGCCCGAACAGCGAGTAGGCGACCACAAACACCCACGCCGGCGCGTCGTAGTAGAGCAGGCGCTGCAACCAGTGTTCGATGAAGCTGCCGCCGTAGGTGCCGGTTCCCGCCTGGGCGCGCAGCCACATCTCGAGCGTGGTGAGCGGGCAGATGATGCCCAGCCACGACTCGGCGACAACGATGCCGATGGTCGCCAGATGCGTCAGGCGCAACCACCAAGCGTTGACCCATTGCCAGCGGCGCCAGTTGCCGACGAGGATCAGCGCAAGTCCGCCGATGACGAACAGCACGATGCCCACGTGCAGCGCGAGCGCCGCATCGGCAAGCCATCGATACAGCAGGTCGAGCGGCACGTTGATCCGGACCGCGGTGCGTTGCGACAGGGCCCGAAGCGCCGGCCCTGGGCAGCGTCAGGCGCGTGGCGCGCGCGACGCGCGCTGCTCTTGCTTCGCGCGCAGCCTCAGGGCCGCGGCGCGCTTGGCCAGCGTGGCATCGCGCTTGTACTTCAGCTCGCCCTGCTTGCGGATGCGGATCGCCTTTTCCAGGGCGATGTCGTAACGCTGCATTGTGAAGGTGGTTTCGCTGGCGATATAGACGCTGCGGCTGCGCTTGGGAGCGCCCACTTGCGGCAGCGACACTGAAAAACTGCACTGGCGCGCCTTGGAGCCGGCGCGCCGACGCACGATCGGACCGGAAATTCCCACCGGCAGATCGCTGGTCTTGGTCCGGTTCGGCTGCTTTTGCAGCAAAGAAGGCGCAGGCAACTTGGCAATTCGCACCAGCAGTTCTTCGGTGGCGCGCGCCAGCGAGTCTTTCGCGCCGGGCACACCGTCAGAGAACATCTTGGTGCCGCCATAGCGGAGTTGCCAGCCATGCGTGGCGCGATGGTCGATGCGCTGAATGCATTGCGGCACGTCGAAGCGTTTGCCGTTGTAGATGGTGGCTTTGCGAGTTTTCATGCGGACCTCCTGCGAATCGTATCGATGCAACGCTGCTGCTCGTGGTCTTGTCAGCTCTTCATGCGTGCGCCGAGCAGCACGATGCACACCGCCGCGGCGCAGACCACACCGACGACGGTGACGTAGCTGTCATACGTGACGAAGCCGAACCTGCGCAAGGTGTGGCTCACAAAAGTTTTCGTGCAATGCGGGCAGCGCACCGTGAACTTTCGGGCGCGGCGCTGGCTGGGCCACTCCCAGCCGAACAGATGCCGCTCCAGGCTGCTCAACGTGCCGTCCAGCGAGCCGCGGACGAAGTGCAGCTGGGGATCGAGTTCCTTGGCGCAATGCGGGCAAGTGTCCAAGCGATCGAGCTACCTTGTGTGAGCACCCCGCAGGGGTTCAAGCAAAGTGGCCCGGGCAAGGGCGGCGATCCGCGCCGCCTGAAGAGCGCGCACGACAAGGCGCAGTGGGCACGGCTGCAGTCGCTGCCCAACCTGCTCTACACC
>JANNKM010000316.1:0-19508 GCA_031396305.1 Rhizobacter sp. | reverse complement strand
GATAACCAGGAACTTTTCGGTCTTGCTGTGGTGGTAATGTTCACCGCGCGTCACTCCGGGGAGCGCGCTGAAGTAGGAGAACTGTCCGCAGTCCGGTGTCTTCAACATCTCGACAAATAGGCCACGCAAATCTTCATGTCGCGGCACTTCGTAGGCGAAACAACTTGGCGGTAGGTAGCTGATGTAGGTGGCATAGAGCGCACGGATCAGCCCGATTCCCACGCGACCGGTGAGCAAAGTCGAGCGGCTGGTGCCGAACTCCCGCAGCGTCCGCTCCAGTTCTCCCACCGTCGTTTCGTACTCAGGGCCGGCTTCGACGTAGCCGGTGCCCGAATGCGGCCTTGCAAGCAATGCGGTGAAGGCGTCGACCACATCGTCCACATAGACGAGTTTGAGCGGCGCAACTGGATCGTCTACGTGAACCGGCAGCCCGCGTGCGATGTTGTGGCAGAACGTGGCGACGACGGAGTTGTAATCCGGGCGGCACCACTTGCCGAACACATTGATGAGCCGGAAGACATGCGCAGTTGATCCGGTCTCGCGGGCGTGACGAAGCAGGGTCTCCTCGGCGGCGCGCTTGCTCTGCCCATAGGGATTGTCCAGCGTCGCCTGTATCGACGACGCGAAGACCACGGTCGCGCGGCGGCCGCCGGCCGAGAGCGCGGCGCACAGCGTCTCCGTGAAACCGGCGTTACCGCTGACGAAATCGGCTGGGTCCCGCGGGCGGTTCACACCGGCAAGGTGGAAGACGAAATCCGCCGACGTCAGCGCCCGGTATCGGTCCTCCTGGGATGTGTCGCGGCCGATGCCGACTACATCGGTGTGCCCCTGCTCGCGCAGTTTCACAAGAAGATTGCTCGCGATAAATCCTTTGGCGCCGGTGACGACGATGCGCATCTGTTCAGTCCTCCGCAACGGCGGCTTCGCCTTGCCTAACGCGCCGGATAAAGTCAAGTTTCAGAAGCAGCTGCTTCATGCCTTCGACATCTAGGCGGCGGGTGTTGTGCGAGTTGTAGTCCTCGGTACGGGCGATGCACACCTGACCTTGCTCGTAGAACTTGGCGTAGTTGAGGTCGCGACCGTCGGGGGCAATGCGGTAATACTCACCGAGGTCCTCTGCATTGGCCATCTCTTCACGGCTGAGAAGCGCCTCGTAGAGTTTTTCGCCGTGACGCGTGCCGATCTCGCGTACCTCGTGATCAGGGCGCTGCAATAGCTCGAGCAGCGCCCGCGTCAATGTCTCTATCGTCGCTGCTGGAGCCTTGTGCACGAAGATTTCGCCATTCCCGCCGTGCTGAAATGCGTACAACACCAACTCGACTGCGTCGTCGAGTGTCATCATGAAGCGCGTCATTGCTGGATCTGTAATCGTGATCGGATGACCGGCCTGCACCTGTTCCACAAACAGTGGGATTACCGATCCGCGCGAGGCCATCACGTTCCCGTAACGCGTGCCGCAGATTACAGTGCCGGTCCCCTCAAGGTTTCGCGACACCGCCACCATGACTTTTTCCATCATTGCCTTGGAGATTCCCATCGCGTTGATCGGATACACCGCCTTGTCGGTGCTCAAACACACGACCCGCTTGACCTTGGCCGCAATCGCAGCGTCGAGGACGTTCTCGGTGCCCAACACGTTAGTGCGTACAGCTTCCATCGGATGGAACTCGCAGGATGGAACCTGCTTCAGAGCTGCGGCGTGGAAGACATAGTCGACACCGCGCATCGCATGCGCTACTGCCCGCGAATCGCGTACATCGCCGATGTAGAACTTCAATTTCGGCTCTTTGTAGCGCTTGCGCATGTCGTCCTGCTTCTTCTCGTCGCGGCTGAAGACGCGAATCTCGCGCAGGTCGGAACTGACGAACCGTCGCAGTACGGCATTTCCGAAGGAACCTGTCCCTCCGGTGATCAGAAGTGTTGCGTTCGTGAACATTGAGGATGTGGTGGACGAAGTGTAGGCGCGAGGACCGTGAACGAGTGATGTGATGAGTGGTGGTCCACTCTGGACAATCGTCGAAGCGCCGCACCGTAGGAACTGGAGCGCTAGGAATCGAGCGAAGGGCTGGCAGAAGGCAAAGCGAAAAGGGCAAGCATATCTTGTGGGTCGCGGTTCGGCGCTGGGCCGAGTGAATGGCCGGCGGCACGGCGGCGCATCTCGGCGTAGTCCGCGGCGTCCATCGTCGCAATCGATTGAATTGCAGCGACAAAGGCAGTGGGATCGTCAAGAGCGAGATCCCAGCCGACGCCGTGCTGTCGCAACTGCCGCCACGGCGTTTGGTCAGACAGCAGCACTGGCGTGCCTGCGCCCAATGCCTCGGCAATCACATGGCCAAAGTTTTCGCCGAGCGTGGGAAAGAAGAACAGGTGGTAATTCGTCATGACCTCGGTGACGCGTGAATGCTCGATCGGGGGAGCGATCGTTGCACTTACGTGACGGGGCAGTTGGGCGATCAGCGTCTCGCAGTGCTGCCGATAGGCTTCATCCTCAACTGGTCCGTAGATATCAAACACGACCGGGACGTCGACTTGGCGCAGCACCGAAAGAGCGAAGTCAAGGTTCTTCTTGCGCGAAATGCGGGAAACGAAGCAGATCGCGAGCGGCGAGCGACATCGAGCCAGCTCGTCGATCCTCGCCGAGTTCGTCGCGCGGTTGACCGGCGCTGTAACGTCCTGTGCGATGCGGATATCGCGGGCGCTGTCACCGATGGTTCGGCGTATGTCCTGCGCCTCCAGCTCGGTGCTGGCGTGCCAGATCAGGTTACGGTAGAGGCCGCTCATTCGAGCAAACGCGACGAAGCATTGCTTCTTTCCACTCTTCAGTCGCAGAGCCCCTTCTGAGAATTCGCCGCGCGGCGCGATGACGAGCTGGCTACCCGTCGATCCGAACAAGCGCCAGACGAAAAGGGGCCAGATCGAAAACCTGAAGTCAAAGAAGCTGTTCAGATAGAGCACATCGGTTGCGCTGCCGCGGACGATGGAGAAGATCTCGGCCAACGGAGTCGAGCAGTAGAAGACGCTGTAGCGGCCGATCCTCGTCCAGGTGCCGGGATGCACCGTTGGGTACCGATGTTTGTCTCCGAGGTCGCGGTCGGAGGTGAGGATGCGGAAGTCGCAGTAGTCAGCCACCAGCGCGGCAAGGTTTCCAACAGAGCGCAACGAACCGCCGGCCTTGTAGCCGGGAAGGTAGTGGGCGATAACGCAGAGAACGCTACGCATTGGCGACCTTCTGCAGGGCCCCCAGGATCTGCCGGACGCATGAACTCCAGCTGTGTTCAGCGCGCACTATCTGCCGGCGGATCTCGACGCGTGCGGGACTGGACAATGCGTTCGAGTTTCTCAGGCGGACCGCGAGGTCCAACAGGTCGTCGCGGACAACGCAGAGGTAATCCTTGATCGACGTGGGCAGGGCATGGAAGTCATTGACGACAACCACGCCTGGCGCGCAGACGATGTTGAACAGCTTCGAAGGGAAAAAGTAGGTCTGGTCAATGCCCACGCTGTAGCGCAGGCAAAAGTTCCAGCGGGCGCATCGTTGCCAGTCGAGCACCAAGTGCTCCGGCTGGAAGCCGTGGTAGACGATATTGGGGCAACGCTCGGCGGCCTGCGTAACGCGCTCGGCAAGCGATCCCCGGCCGAACACATGCAGCACCGTGTCGATGCCATCGGCCTCCCATCGTTCGATCAACAGGTCGATTCCGTTGTGAGGCTCCAACGCTCCGGCGAAGACGCCCACATCGGCCAGTCTCCCGTCGTTGGGACCGTTCATCAGGTGGGTGCCGAATTCTGTGGCACCTCCTTGAAACACCAGGCACTTGTTCGGATCCATTCCGAAGTCTTCGACGATCTCTCGGCTGATTGGCACAATCAGGTCGAAGAACCGGGAGAAAAAGAGGGACGCTCTCGCCGACAGTGAAAGCAAGCCCGGCTTTGACAACACTGGCGCGTCAGGCTCGACGTGAATGTCCTGAATGATGATCGCGACAGCAGTACCCCGGCGCCACAGGCGGTAGAGCAGCAGCGTCAGGTTCTCGAACAGATAGGAGTTGTACTGCAGGCACAGTTGCGGTCGCGTTGCCAGGAGGTGGCCCAACAACCGCAGTGAGAACAGAAAGTGTTTTAGGACGGGCAAGTTCAGATAACCGGGGAACTCGATCGACCCCTCCGTCTCGGACGACGACAACAGCGGCCCGCGCGGCCAGTACGGCTGCGGCGTCATTGAAAAGCATGCTGCTCGCGCGTTACCGCAATGGCGGGCAATCTCGTCGGCGATCTGACGCTGTACTTGGTTGCCCGCCGCCGAACTCGCATGTTCGAGTGCGCGGGACAAAGGCGAGAAATGGCCGATGAACACAGCCTTCATGGCGTGACCTGCCCGTTCGACGCTTCGGCCGCCAGCATCAGAGAACGCAGCGTCACCCTTCGCGACTCCCAGGTGTTCTGTTCAGCAATGCGCCGTCGCGCCGCCGCATACTCCGGCGAGTCTTCTTCGACGGCCTTTAGGCAATTGGCAAGGAAGTGCTCGTGCGAATGTGACCGATAGATGATCCCGGTTTCGACCATCTTCAGGTTGGGCATGTCGGTGGTCACGATGGGTCGCAGAGCTGAGAGATAGACGAAGGTCTTGTTCGGCAGTTCCATCGCCTCGGCCTGTTCAGCCGACCTAAAACGGTAGGGCATGATGAGCACCTCGAAGCGTGCCAGCAGTGCCGGTGCCTGCTCGGCGGCCATCGCGGCGTGCAGTTCGAACCGTTTCGAGAAGCGCGCTTGCAAGGAAGCGACCTGCTGCGTGGTGCCGACGATCGGACCGACAAGGACGACATGCTGGCCGCGATCCAGCAGGAAGGCCAACAGATCGAAGTCAACGCGCCAGTCGATGTAGCCGAAGAAGCATAGCGAGTGAGGAACTCGCCCGGCGTCCTCCAAGCGGCGCAGTGGTAGAGGGTCGCAGTCGTGGCCGGGGTACACTACGTGGACCGGTTTGCCGTGTACTGCCAGCTTTCGCGCGATGACCGCCGACACGCTGATGACGCGGTCGCTATGAGCGATGGCCTCGGCCTCGTTTTGCTGGATCGTCGCGCGCGCGGCCTCGCTGCCGGCCATCGAGGCGTAGTCGTCATTGGCTACATAGATCATCGGCGCCTTGCTGTTGAACGCGGAGACCACGAACGGATGATCGGGCGTGAAGCAGAACACCGCACCAATGGCTGGCGCGTCTCGAAGCTTGTGGCGCAGGCGTTGCACGACACGCCGCTCATAGGCAGCCCACAGCAGGGGCGATCGCCTCAGCACGCGTAGCGGTAACGGCGGTCCCGCCAGAGCGACGACCCGAACAGTACCCTCGCGATCGTCGCGGTCCCGGCTCGGCTTGCGAAAGCCGTAGGGCAATGTCACATAGATCACCTCGCCATCGCGCGACAGGACTTCGGTAAGCTCCTTGCGAAGTCGCTTTGGTTCGTCCCAAGGGCTTACGGTGAGGACGAGGACGGCCGTTTGAGAGATTCGCGAACTCATCTCGCGCTCTCCCCGATGACCAGTCGCGGCGCCCGCCAACGCCACATCGACGCCGGGTGAGGCTGTCGAGACGGCTGGTCGATCTGGCGCAGCAACGAGAACAGCAACAGGTAAACCGGCAAAAGGCGGTAGTCGTCGATGACGGTGTTGATCAACATTGGAATCAGGACGACAAGGAAGAGCAGGACTTGCGACTTGCGGCGCGGTACGATGAAGTAAAGCAGCATTGGTAGTGCAAGCACGCCGTAAGCGAGGTTGAGACGAATCACGTCGGAGTGCGGCCTGAATTCGACGCCATCGCGCATCAGGTGGTAGCCTGTTCCGAAGGGCAGCAGGTTGATGTTCTGAATGAAATAGGCGTACTTGCCGGCGCGTCCCCCGCCCACGTCGTCCTCCTGTTCGAAGCGCGAATCGAAAATGACGTAGGCGTGCGAGATCTCCTCAACGAAAAGCGCCGTCAGCGCCGCGGCGGTCAATGCGAGTATTACGAGCATGGCGAGTTTGGTTCGGCGGGGCCTGTGGGAGACCCACATGCGATGCCCAAAGATGAGAAGCAGCGCGATGTAGGCGCCGCGCGATTGGGTCGCCAGGATCGCTGCTGAAGCGAGCGTCACCCCAACAACGACCCAGCGCATGTCTGACTCCAGCGCGAGGTAGGCGACCAGAGTCATCGCGATCAAATAGGCTGCTGAATTCGGGTCCTCGAAGATGTAGGGAAAGCGGAAGAACTGCAGGTTATCCGGCAGGGCGCCGATTGCCTCGGGATAGATCCGAGTCAGCAGCGACTCATAGATTTCCGGGCCGATCAAGAACAGCAGCGCCGCACAGCAGACATAGATGTAGAACGCGCGCAGCACCTTGACCAGTCGTAACCGGATCGCGGCGAGGTCCACACGGTAGAGCGCGTAGAACAGAATGGTCGCCAGTTGTAGCGCCCGCTTAAGGCTGTCGGCGGGTGTTGGATTTCCGCCGACGCTTCCGACGGCTACGCTTGCGAGCATGGCGGTTACCAGACCGAGTAGGCAAATCGCGGTCAACGCCTTGAAGTGATTGCGAGCCAGGCTTACAACGACGATCAGGAGCGAGATTGGAATGCCGAATGCGAACTGCAGTCGCGGCAGGAACAGCAGGTCCGCGATGACCAGAAGCATCAGCCACGCAGCGAGCGTGCCGGATTCGCGCGAGCGCCGGGTGCCGGTCATGGCATGGTTCTGGACTCGGGCGCCTCAGGATCCGGAACGCGTCAGGGCAGCCCACTTGCCTTTGACGCGCAGTGCAAAGCTGGCGGCGCCCTCCTTCAGCAGGCTGGCCATCGATACCAGGCAGAAGGGCAGGGCGAAAATCGGGCCGAGCGCCCGCACGATCTTGCCCAGGTAGAGCACATGCACATTGATGCGACGTATTGCGTGCTTCAACATGCCCGCCAGCCGAGCTTCGCTGGCGGTGTAGCTCTTCACCGTGTAGTCATGGTTGATGAAGCGCACCGAGGTGTCGGGATGCACCAGTACCTTGCCGCGCAGAACCATGTCCAGCAGGTAGACATAGGCCCAGTTCATCACACTGTCGCGGTTCGGCCAGGCGTAGCCGGAAAAACGCGCCTGGTTGAGAAATTCGGTCCGATGCAAACCATAGAAGAAGGCATCGTCGGCACGCCACACGTAGCGCAGCAGCCGCAGCACTACTGATGGGCTGGCGTAGCTTCGGGCTGGCATCAGACGCCCGATGTGCGGCGATGTCAGCCAATACCAGTTGCCTGAGGCTGTCGAGATGTTCGGGTCCGCCTCGAGGAGCTCAACCAGCCGCTGCACGTAGTTATCAGAAATCTCGTCGTCGTCGGCCAGCCACATGAAGTACTTGGTCCGCGCCTGGTTGAGCAGAAAGAAGAAGTTCGGACACTGGCCAATATTGACAGGCTGCTTGAACAACTGCAGTCCCGGAATGGCATGGGCAAATTGTTGGATCACCGGATCGACCTCGCTGCCGGGAGTCGCGTTGTCGGACACGAGCACGCGCACGTTCGGGTAGGTCTGACGTGCGACGCACGCCAGCGCGCGCGCCAGGCAGTCGGGACGCTTGTACGTCGGAATTCCAATCGTAATCGCGACCGGGGAATCAGGCATGTCGGGGCACTCTTGCGAACTTGCTCGCCAGTGCGCTGCGGACGTGCGGCGCGGCGACGGTGGCGGCCAGCAGTGAGGTCGCGCACCCGATGACGAAAATAACGGCCGACCAAGAGGCGACGTCCGGCGAAGGAAGCACGAGACGCATCGCCAGCGCGGTGACAAAGGCGCTTCCCAGCGGGCGGCCCAGATCTTCGAGATACCACCGCCACTTCTCGGCGGGCAGCAGTCGACGGTGCATCAATCCCACCACAATCGCCATGTAGACGACATTGAACAGCGCCCAGCTGGCAGCGGCGCCTACGGCCCCGTATCGAGCGACGGCCAGAAGCAGCCCTGGGACGAAGATGAACGCCATCGCGATGTTGGTTTTCAGAAGCATCGAAGTCCAGCCGGCGGCCATCTGCAGGTAGTACGGCCCGTTGAGCAGGCCGTTAGCGACCATGCCGACGAGCAACATCCATAGCAGGGGCGCTGTTCTGGCGGCCAGATCGCGGTCGCCAGTCCAGGCAAGCAGGAAGTGATCGCCGAACATCCCGAGTGCTACGCCTAGACCACCCATCAGTACTACCGATAGCTGCGTGGCGCGGTGGTAGTAACGCGCGAGTTCATCAAATTGCCCCCTGCTATGAAGCTCGACGAACCTAGGATAGACGGCTTGGTCGATCGACGTCGCCAAGAGCCGAACGTATGTCGCCAGCACCGCCGCAAGCGCGTAATAACCGAAGTCGGCCAGCGCGAGCATCTTGCTGAGTACCAACTTGTCGGTCTGGCTAAGCAAGAAGCCTAATGCCGCGATGGCAAACGTATTGGTCGAGAAGCGGCCAATCGAGCGGAGGCTGTCCCAACGGAATGAGGGCCGCGTGGCCGGAGCCGGCAGGGCACGGTAGACCATCGCCGCAAGCACTGCCGCGCTCAGCAGTGACACCATAGCCTGCCATGCGAAGAAGGCTTCAATGCTGTTCGAGACCCAGGCAAGCACGGCGACCGCGCCTGCGCCGCGCAATGTCGCTAGCAAGCTCGTCGCTAGGTTCAACTCGACCTGCTTCTGCAGACCCACGATTCCGCCGCGGTAGAGATTCTCGATGAATCGCAGCGCGACCACGACGCCCATCAACGAGCACGCGTTGGCGACGGTGATGGCGGGCAATCGCTGCGCCCGTAGCCATGCGGTTGCGATCCAATCGGCGCCAGTCCAGAGCATTGCCGCTGTGCTGAGTGCGAGGGCTGCGATAGCGAGTTCGATGCTTCGCAGCAGGTTCCATCGGAGCTGCGTGTCCTCGGCGTTTACGATCGGACGCGCCATTTCGCGCGTCAGGGTCGGCGCCAAACCAAAGTCCAACAGCGACAGCCAAGTCTGCAGCATCGCGAAGACGCCGATCAGGCCATAGGCCTCCATGCCGAGATACCGGATGTACAGCGGGACGAACGCCAAACCCATCACTGCGATCCAAGCCTGGCCGAGGTAGTTGGCGGCGATGTTTCGCTTGACGCTCATGAATGTGCAGGGCGGGCGGAAGCTTGAGACGCCAGCGATCTCAATCGGGTCGGCGCAGGTAGCCGTCGGGAGCCACCGTCACCTGCAGCTTGTTCTCGACTGCCTTGTCGATTGCGAGCGTGAGCGGACGGCCATCGATCGCCATGCGGCCTTCGGTCAACAGACGCCTGAGGTATTCGTGCACGGCAGTCTTAGGGTTGTTGCCGGGGCACCACGTGCGGTCGTTGTAGGTGTCGGTGGGCAAGTCCTCGATGACCGTGTCGAACACGCAGCAGTAGCTTCCCGGCGTCGTCAACGGGGCATAGGCCTCCAGATCGGCCAGCACGTGTTCATGGGTGTGGTTGGAATCGAGACAAACCAGGACGCGTTGTCTGCCGGCAGCGATCTCTCGGACCTTCGCCACAATTTCCGGGGCTACAGACGAGCCCTGGATCATGTCGATGTGGTTCGACATCGGGTGAGTTGCGATTGCCTTGCGATTGTGTTCGCGGATGTCGATGTCGACGCCGATAGCCCGGCGGCGCGGTGCCCGCGGGTCCATGATGGCGCCCGACTCGATGGCGTCGCAGTAGTCGAGCAGCGCGAGCATGGAGGCGCTCATGATCAGCGAGCCGCCGTGGGCGATCCCCGTCTCGACGATCGGGTCGGGCTTCGTCGCCCAGATCAGTTCCTGCATGGCGACAATGTCCTGGGGATACTGAATGATGGGCCGGCCCAGCCAGGTGAAGTTGTACGAGTAGCCGGCGTTGATTGATGCCTCGAGAAACCCGCGCGTGCCCTTGCGCACTGCTTCATCGCGACCGTTGGCTTCGATCCGGGCGCGCACTTCATCCTCGAAAGTCATGGCTCACACCTTAGCGTAGTTGAATCAACGATGGGACTGGACAATGATTTCGTCGAGGTAGTTGGGATTCATCACGAAGACGAGCGAACCCGGTTCGAGACGGGCGATCGCTTCTTCGGGCGAGACGATGGGCAATGCGGTCACCGCGAAATGCTTGCCTTGCTTGGCCCGGTTGATGCCGATGACCACATCGAAGCCGACGCCGCACCGTGCCAGGTGGTTCGAGAAGATCACCCCCTTCGACGAACCGCCCCAGATCGCACGCGACCCCGCATGGGTGAGGGCCCGCTGGCGCGAAGTCTCGACGCCGCAAAGGAAGTCGTCCGGAAACATTAACAAATCGCGTCGTTCGGCCTGCGGCGCGCGCAGGCTCGTCAGGTCGGCGATCACGTACATGTACTGGCCGCCGAATAGATTCCCGCTGGCGATCACGGTACCAAACATTCGCCCGAAATCGCCGAGGCGGAAGTAGTTGACGTGTTCGTAGAAGATGTCGAACCGGGCCCGGTTCTCGCAGATCCAGTCGAAGCAGGGCACCTCAATGTAGATCAGGCCCTTGCCGCCGTTCGCTTGCACGATTGACGCGAGGAACGCCATCGGGTCCGGTATGTGTTCGAGCACGTGCCGCAGCACAATGCCTTCGCCTGACAGGCCCAGGCCCGGTTCGAAGGGCGCTTTGACTACATGAGGGCTGTCGCCTTCGTAGGCGGGGTCGATGCCGGTGGCCGCATGGCCCGCCTCGCGGAGGCGTTCGAGGAAATAGCCCTTGCCGCATCCCACTTCGAGAATGCGCTTGCCAGCGAAGTGGGGCTCGACGATGGCCAGCACTTCCTCAAGATGGCGGCGGAAGGTCAGCGAGCCCGCCTGCTCGTTCTGGTACTCCTGATCGTAGACCAGCAGCGAGGGGTCGAACACTTGGTTGTGGATGAGACCGGTGGCTGAATCCTGCACCAACACGACATCGCCGGTGGGAGACGCCAAAGCATCCTCGCGTCTAGCATAGACCCGGTTCTGTAGCACCGGCAGTCGCTCGGCACGAAACAGTTCATGAACCGTCATTGGTCGCTTCCTCCAACGTGGCAATCATCGGTTTGGTCTGGCGTCAGACCTCAACGAGGAATGAAGAGCGACCGCCCTGGGTCATGCCGGAAGCGTCGCACCCACAAACTTACGGGCACGCCAGTAGAGTGCCGCGAATCGTGACCACGCCTCACGCTCCGAAGGATAAAGCGAATGGGGTTTGCCAGGACGCTCGATGTACGCCTGGAGCTGCTTCGAGGTCCAGCCCATCTTCTTCTGGAAGTAAGCCTTGTCGGCCTCGAGGTCGGTGGGTGACGGGTAGGGCGGGTGCTCGAGCATCTCAAGCGCCTCCACGCGTGACATCTGTCCAGTGATGATGAGAGCGCTCAGGTGCACTCGGCGCTTGTCGACCTTAAACTTCTGCGGGAGGATGTAGCCTTGGTAGAAGCGCGTAAAGACCGACTCATAGTGCTTGTATGGGTAGGGCTTGTAGTTGAAGCCAGCCCGAAGTTCTGCCAGTGCGTCGGCCTTGGTGTAGTGGAGATGGTCGAGGAAGGACACCCAACGGTACCGTAGCACTGTCTGGTACCAGAAATGTCGGAACGCCCCGATTGCCGGGAAGCTCTCCAGCGGCGGCCCACCGAAGCGCCGCGCGATTCCGCGGATATTGGTCGCGTCAAATTTGAACCAGTTCCAGTCGACTGGCATGTGCAGGCCTTCTGTTGCATGGTTGGTGCCCGCCAGGATGTACTTTATGCCACGCGACACGGCCTGTTCGTAATTGACGGCCAACATCGCGTTGTCGTAGAGCAATTCCACGTCGATCACGTCGGCGTCGAAGAAAGCCTGCATTAGGCCACGGTACTCATGCCAGTCGATGACATGCGTGTACAGGTCGACGCCAAGCTTCTTGATCAGGTTCTCGATATTGTTCTGCGCCAGCTCCGAGTTCCAGCCGTTATCCATGTGGACCGCGAGCGGTCGCAGCCCCAGCCGGACCGCCTGCACCAAGGTCCATGAGCTGTCGAGCCCGCCCGAGACACCGACGACGCAGTCATAGGCACTGCGTCGTTTCTGCGCCTTCACCCGAGCGACCAAAGCGTCCAACTCGCCCTGCTGCGCCGCGGGGCTGCGGGTCATCAGTGGCTCGGCGGTGGCGACGAAGTCGGCGCAGTAGTTGCAGATACCGACGGCGTCGAAGCGGATGTCACCGACACTGGTGTCCATTACGCAGCGCGAGCAGATGTGGTATCCGGACGTCATGGTGCGGCCCCGAGGACGAGATCCATCTCGTCCTGGCCCGGATAAGTGATTAGCACGGCGCGGTGCGGCCCGTGGTAGACGAAGAAGGCGCCCGCGGCGACGGCGCTCGCGCCGTTGTCCAGGCCGCCGACGATATCGGTCAGGCTACCGACGCCGCCGGCCGCGATGACCGGAATCCTGACGAGGCTCGTCACATCCCGGATCAACGCGAGATCCATACCGGTCATCTCGCCGTCGCGGTCGACCGCAGTGAGGAAAATCTCCCCAGCGCCAGCGCGCTCCACCTGGGCCAAGTAGTCCTGCCAGCCGACGGCATGAAACTTCGCCGCTGAGGCCGAGTACAAGCGGCGGCGGCCAAGCCAGTCGATCTTGATGTCGATGGACGCGACGACGCTCTGGCTACCGAATTGGACAGCCATGCGGTTGATCAGATCGAGACTCCGCAGCGCGGCGGTCTGCACGCTGACCTTCTCGACCCCGAGCGCGAACAGGCGGCGCGCCTGGTCCAGGGTGCTGACGCCCCCGCCGTAGCACAGCGGCATGAAGCACTCAGCAGCGAACTGTTCGACCAGTGCGTAGTCGGGCTCGCGGCCTTCTTTGCTGGCTTCGATGTCAAGCACCACGAGTTCGTCGACTTCCTTCTCGTTGAAGATGCGGATGGCGTTGATGGGATCGCCGACATATTTCGGCTGAGCGAACTTGCGGGTCTTGACAAGGCCGCCGTGCCGCAACAGAAGGCAGGGGATTACTCGGCTGCGCAACATGGTTAGAGCTCCGCGAAGCGCTTCATCAGTGCCATGCCGTAACGGTGACTTTTTTCTGGGTGGAACTGCACGCCATGGATGTTGTCGCGGCTGAACGCGGCGACGAATTCGTGGCCGTGCGAAGCGGTCGCAACCACGTCCGTCGGATTGCTACATTGCACCTGGTAAGAGTGCACAAAGTAGAAGCGCTGGCGGTGATCGTCGCGCGGCACGAGGCCATCGTCGCGGTGGAGCTTCAACGTATTCCAACCCATGTGCGGAACTTTTAGTTGGGAATCCGCAGGAAGCTGGAAGCGGCGCACGTGTGCGTCGATCCAGCCAAGGCCCAGCGACATGCCTTCCTCGCTGGAGCGGCACATCAGCTGCATGCCCAGGCAGATACCCAGGCAGGGAATACGCTTGCCAAGCACCGCTTCGCCAAGCGCATCGGCCATGCCGTTCTCGCGCAATCGCGCCAATCCATAGTCGAACGCGCCCACGCCGGGCAGCACCAGCTTGCTCACCGACGCGATTGCCGAAGCGCTGTCGACGACTTGCGCCGCCACGCCGATATGGCGAAACATGTTGGCGATCGAGCTTATGTTGCCGACTCCGTAGGAAACGATTGAGATCAAGGGTGCGTCCTGTGGGCCGAAAGTGGGCGAATGTCAGGCTTCAAATGACGCAATGCCGGAAACTACACGACGAATCTGCTCTTCAGTCATTTCCGGGAAGATCGGCAGTGACAGGATGCGCGATTGGTGACGGTGCGCGACCGGGAAGTCGGCTGGTCCATGGCCGAAGCGGCTGTAGGCCGGCACGAAGGGCAGCGCCACCGGATAGTTGACTGCCGTCTGAATACCGCACCCAGCCAGGTGCTGGGCCAGCGCGTCACGCCGCTCGTGGCGCACGACGTACAAGTGCCACACATGCTCGCGGCCGCATGCCGCGTGCGGCAGGATGAGGCCGTGCATGCCCGAGAGCAGTTCGCCATAGGCACAGGCAATCTCCTGGCGACGCACCGTCCATGCGGGAAGGTGGGCCAGCTTGACCGAGAGCACGGCCGCCTGCAGGCCATCGAGCCGACTGTTGATGCCCTCGACCTGGTGCTCGCCTTTGGTCAGGCCGCCGTGGCGCGCGAACCTCGCCATGCGGCTCGCGAGTGCGGCGTCCCAGGTCAGCACGGCACCTGCGTCGCCCATCGCGCCGAGGTTCTTGCCGGGGTAGAACGAATACGAAGCCGCGTGGCCGAAGCTGCCTACGCGCCGGCCCTTGTAGCGCGCCAGGTGCGCCTGAGCGCAGTCCTCGATGACCCAGAGCCGATGCTTCTGTGCGAGCGCCATGATCGGGTCCATGTCGGCCGGCTGCCCGTACAGGTGCACCGGGATGAGACCCACGGTACGTGGCGTAATCCTCGCCTCGATCTGGGCGGGGTCGATCGTGAAGGTGGCGGGGTCGGTGTCGCAGAACACGACCTTGCCGCCGGCCTGTGTGATGGTCTCGGTGGTCGAGATCCAGGAATGTGCCGGTGCAATGACTTCGTCGCCCGGCTTTACGCCAAGCGCATGCATCGCGATGTACAGCGAATCGGTGCCGTTCGCGCACGACACGCAGTGCGCAACGCCCATCGCCTCGGCGAAGGTGTGCTCGAACTTCTCGACAAAGGGGCCGCGGATGAAAGCGCTCGTGCGGATCACCTCGGCGATCGCCGCGTCCAATTCACTGCGGATCGAGAGGTACTGGGCAAGCAGGTCGGCGAACGGGACTACGATGGCCGGAGAACTGCTCATACTAAGCCCATTTTCAGGCGTCTCGCTCTGGCAGCTGACGCAACAGACGCGCGGGATTGCCTGCGTAGATGCCAGCCTGTGTGATGTCGCGGCTGACCACCGCACCGGCGCCGATCACGACGTCGCTGCAAATCGATACCGGGAGAATGGTCGCGTTCGATCCAATGGCGACACGGTCGCCCACGTGCGTGGCCTTCCACAGTTCACGCCGGCCGCGCGCTGGGCCGCCGATGGCGAACGGGTCGTTCACAAACACAACTCCGTGGCTGACGACGCAATCTGCGCCGATGGTGACCATTTCACATATGAAAGCATGCGACTGCACCTTGGTGCCCGAGCCGATGCGAACGCCGCGCTGAATTTCGACAAACGGGCCCACGAAGCAGTTGTCGCCAAGCGTGCACTCGTAGACATTCGCCGGCTCAACAATTCTCACGCCTTCACCGCAGGTCACGTTGCGGACCCCGGCGCACAGCAAAGTTGGTACATGCATCGACTCAGCCTCGCCCCAGGCGGCTGTGCACGACTTTCAGGGGCAGGGTAACCTCCTGTCCGCTGGCCATCGATTCGTACAGCGCGGCAACCAACTCGAGGCTGGAGCGGCCTTCGTGCCCGTCCACTAGCGCGGCCTTGCCGTGGGCCAGGCAGTCGACTACGTGCTCATAGTAGGCTTGGTGGCCAAAGCCGTAGACGTTCGGTGGGTTGACCGAGAATCGTTCAATTACGTCGGCGTCCTCGATCTTGGGTTCGACGAAGTTCCAGTGACGGATCTTGTTGACGGCGAAGCCACCGATCTCAATCGTACCGCCCGCGCCGAGCACCGATAGCGAGCCTTCGAGATCTTTCGGGCGTGTCGCTGTGGTGGCTTCGATGATGCCGAGCGCGCCGCTGAGAAAGCGCAGCGTCGCGACCACGGTGTCCTCGGCCTCGATATCGACCAGAGCGCGCAAGCTGCGCGCATGCACGCTCTGCACTGGGCCCATGAACCAGCCGAGCATGTCGACGTGGTGGCTCGCTTGATTGGCTATGACACCACCGTCCTGTGCCCAGGTCCCGCGCCACGCGTCCTGGTCATAGTAGGATTGCTCGCGACACCAGCGCACGCGCACCGTGCCGAGCACCAGCTTGCCGAGTCGACCGGCCTCGAGTGCTTCGCGGGCCTTGACGACCGGAACGTTGAAACGGTTTTGCTTGACGACGAAGAGGCGAACTCCAGCGGCGTCAGCAGCCGCGATCATCGCGTCGGCGTCTTCCAGAGTCAAAGCCATCGGCTTTTCGACAATTACGTGGTGACCGGCGCGCGCAACTTCAATGGCGACAGCGGCATGCGAACCGCTTGGTGTGAGTACAGCGACGACATCGGCATTGGTCTGTTCGAGCATTTCGGCAAGCACGCAGTAGCCCGGAACGTTGTACTTCCTGGCGAAGGCGTGTGAACGTTCGGCGACGACATCGCAGGCGGCGACCAGCTGCGCACCCACGATCTGCCCAGTGCTCAGGAGGTCGGCATGGCGTTTGGCGATGCGGCCGCAGCCGACGATTGCGATTCGAATCATGCGAGGCAGACCGACTTGCCCGTTGCTGCAGGCGTCATTGCTAGTGATCTTCGATGGGACTTCGTGTACGTTTTGGATGCGACGATAGTTCGATGCGCAGTGCTGCAATCTCCAACTGCAGGTCTTCGAACTCGCGCTCTTTGCGGTGCAGGAACTGAGACGTGAGTCGCAGTTTCGCGGAAATACCGGCCGGTGTCAGCAGATAGGCGTAGGCCCACTTATTGTCACTGCGCCGAAAGTTGTTCGCCTTGACCCAGCCACGATCGACCAGCGCGCGCAGGCAAAAATTGAGCTTGCCCACACTCACCCCAAGCCCTTGCGCAAGCTTGCGTTGGCTCGCTGCGGGTTGCGTGTTCAATTGCCGGAGGAGTTCTAAGTCGAGGTCTTCGGTGGCCATGGCAACGTGTTCATGTCCTGAACGCGTGCCGATGATAAGCACGTTCTATCTATTCGCTCAATGCCTTTTTGCGAGAACTTGTTGTGGTCTTGGCGTGTCCCCGCGGTTGCCAAGCTGGTCACAGGTCACAGCCCGCTCGCCGCCGCATCCTTCGCCGACAGTGCCGGTACCATGCCTTTCAGGGGCCAATCAATGCCCAGTGTCGGGTCATCCCACCGAACGCAACCTTCGGCCTGCGACACGTAATAGTCGGTCGTCTTGTAGAGGAAGTCGGCACTGTCGCTGGTGACGAGAAAACCATGTGCCAAGCCAGGCGGAATCCACATCTGTCGATGGTTCTGCTCGCTCAACACTGTCGCAACCCACTTTCCATAAGTCGCACTGTCCGCGCGAATGTCCACCGCCACGTCGAACACCGAACCCCGCGTGACGCGCACCAGCTTACCCTGCGCATGCGGCGGGCGCTGGTAATGCAGGCCGCGCAACACGCCCTTCGCCGAGCGCGAATGGTTGTCCTGCACGAAACTGACCTCGAAACCCACCGCTTCATTGAAGGCTTTCTGGTTAAAGCTTTCCATGAAAAATCCACGCTCATCGCCGAATACCTTCGGCTCGAGGATCAGCACGCCGGGAATCGCGGTGGCCGTGACCTTCATCAGTACACCCCACCCTTGAGCACCTGCAGCAGATACTGCCCGTAGCCGTTCTTGCGCATCGGCTGTGCCAGTGCCTCGAGCTGGGCAGCGCCGATCCAACCCGAGCGATAGGCGATTTCTTCTGGGCACGCCACCTTCAGGCCTTGGCGTTTTTCCAGCGTTGCGATGAATTGGCCGGCCTCGAGCAGGCTGTCGTGAGTTCCGGTGTCGAGCCATGCGTAGCCGCGGCCCATGATCTCGACGTTGAGTTGTTGTTGTTCCAGATATCTCGCGTTCACCTCGGTGATTTCGAGTTCGCCGCGTGCCGAGGGTTTGATCTGCGAAGCGATGTCACACACCTGTTCGTCGTAGAAATACAGGCCAGTGACGGCGTAGTTGCTCTTGGGCGCCTTGGGTTTTTCTTCGATGCTGACGGCGCGCTTGTCCGCGCCGAATGCGACGACGCCGTAGCGTTCGGGGTCGTTCACGTGGTACGCGAAGACCGACGCACCGGTGTGGCGGTTTGAGGCCGTGTGCAGCAGGCCTTGTAGGTCGTGGCCGTAGAAGATGTTGTCGCCCAGGACCAGCGCACTCGGCTGGCGGTTAACGAAGTTCCGGCCTAGGATAAATGCCTGCGCCAGCCCGTCGGGGCTGGGCTGAACGCAATAGCTGAGGTTCACCCCCCACTGTTCGCCGCTGCCCAGCAATGCCTCGAAGCGCGGCGTGTCCTGCGGCGTGCTGATGACGAGGATGTCGCGAATGCCCGCCAGCATCAGCGTGCTCAACGGGTAGTACACCATCGGCTTGTCGTACACCGGCAGCAACTGCTTGCTCATCGCCAGCGTGGCGGGGTGCAGGCGGGTGCCTGAGCCGCCTGCGAGGATGATGCCTTTTCGGGTCATGGGGATTGAATTCCTCGCGTCCTCAACGACCGAGAACTTCGGTCAACATTCGATCGACACCGACTCGCCAATCCGGCAGATTGAAATTGAACGTTTCTCGCAGGCGCCGCGTGTCGAGCCGGGAATTGGCAGGTCGGCGCGCGGGTGTCGGGTACGCCGTTGTCGCGACAGGTTCGACATTGCTCGCGGGCACTTTAATGTTTACACCCGCCGCCCTGCCGAACTCGATGACGTGCTTGGCATAGCCGTGCCAAGTGGTTTCTCCCGCAGCCGCGGCATGGTACGTGCCGGTCTTTGCACCACCGGTTGTTGACGCACGGACCAAATGCGCAGTCAGATCGGCCAGCAGGTCGGCGCCGGTGGGGGCGCCCACCTGGTCGTCAATGACGGTCAAGCGTTCGCGTTCTTGCGCGAGTTTGAGCATCGTCTTCGCGAAGTTTCCGCCGCGCGCCGCATACACCCAGCTGGTGCGCAGGATGAGGTGCATGCAGCCGCTGGCGCGGATCGCCTCTTCGCCCAGCAACTTGGTTTGCCCGTAAACGTTGAGCGGGCCCTTGGGATCGTCTTCGCGCCAGGGCCGGCTGCCGCTGCCGTCGAACACATAGTCGGTGCTGTAGTGCACGAGCCAGGCGCCGCATGCGGCGGCTTCGCGGGCCAGCACTGCCGGGCCTGCCACATTGATGGCTCGGGCGAGTTCCGGTTCACTTTCGGCCTTGTCCACCGCGGTATGCGCCGCGGCATTCACGATGACGTCCGGCTTCACCGCGCGCACTGTCGCCGCAAGCTGTTCGGGCCGCGAAAAGTCAGCCATCAGCGAGCCAGGGCTGTCGAAATCTAGTGCCACCAACTCACCCAGCGGCGCGAGCGAGCGCTGCAATTCCCAGCCGACCTGGCCGTTCTTTCCGAGCAACAGCAGTTTCATCGACGATCGATCGCGTAGCGCGCGAAGCCTGGGTCGAAAAGCGCATGCGGCAAACTACCGCGCCGCATAGTTCGTCGCCACCCACTCACGGTAGGCGCCGCTTTGCACGTTCGCCACCCACGCGGTGTTTTCGAGATACCAACGCACCGTCTTGCGGATCCCGGTCGCGAAAGTCTCCGCTGGGCGCCAACCGAGTTCGGATTCGATCTTGCGCGCATCGATCGCGTAGCGGCGGTCGTGGCCGGGCCGGTCTTGCACCTTGGTGATGAGCCGGGCGTAGGGGCCGGCGGTGCTGGGGCGCAAT
>JANNKM010000305.1:0-2319 GCA_031396305.1 Rhizobacter sp. | reverse complement strand
TCCGCCAAGGCCGGCACGCTGGCGACGCTGATCGCTTCTTACTCGAGCCCGGAGGGCCTGTTCTGGGCCAAGTTGTCGGCCGCATCGCTGCTCGCGATCGCGCCGATCGTCGTATTCGGCTGGTTCAGCCAGAAGCAGCTCGTGCAGGGCCTGACATTCGGCGCGGTCAAGTAGGCTATCGAGGACTCTTCAGCATGGCATTTCTCGAACTCGTCGGCGTCGCGAAGAATTTCGGCGCGGTACGTGCGATCAAGGGCATCGATCTGGTGATCGAGAAGGGCGAGTTCGTCGTCTTCGTCGGGCCTTCGGGCTGCGGCAAGTCGACGCTGCTGCGCTTGATCGCCGGGCTGGAGAACATCGACAGCGGCAGGCTCGTCCTCGACGGGCGCGACATCACCCAGCTCGCGTCGAGCAAGCGCGACCTGGCGATGGTGTTCCAGAGCTATGCGCTGTATCCGCACATGAGTGTGGCCGACAACATGTCGTTCGCGCTGCGCCTGGCGAACGTCGACAAGGGTGTCATCAAGGAAAAGGTGCGGCGCGCCGCCGAGATCCTGAACCTCACGGACTACCTGGATCGCACGCCAAAGGAGTTGTCGGGGGGCCAGCGCCAGCGCGTCGCGATCGGCCGCGCAATCGTGCGCGCGCCGAAGGTGTTCCTGTTCGATGAGCCGCTGTCCAATCTGGACGCTGCACTGCGCGGGCAGACGCGCCTGGAGATCGCCAAGCTGCACCGCGAACTTGGCGCAACGACGATTTACGTCACCCACGACCAGGTCGAGGCGATGACGATGGCCGATCGTGTCGTCGTGCTGCGCGACGGCGAGATCGAGCAGGTCGGCTCACCGCTCGATCTCTACGACCACCCGGCGAACCGCTTTGTTGCCCAGTTCATCGGCACGCCGCAGATGAATGTGATCGATACCGCTGAGCTGCCAGCGCTGCGCGACGTCGTCGGCGCGGCTGCGACGACCGACGGTTTCATCGGTGTGCGGCCCGAACATGTGCTGGTGCGCCCCGGCGGCAGTGGCCGCCTGCCGGCGCAGGTCGATGTGGTCGAGGCGCTCGGCGCAGACACATTGATCTATGCGAACGCGGGCGGCGCGGGGCGCTCCGGTGTCACCCTGGTCGCCAAGCAGAACACCCGCACCGCGTTTCGTGTGGGCGATACCGTGGGCCTGGACATCGCGCCGGCCTCCTTCCACTTGTTCGATCGCCAGGGCCATGCTCTTGCGGTCACGCACTGAGATCTGAGGCCAACGTGAACTGGATTTTGCACCTCGGCCTGGGCTCGTTTCATCGGGCGCACCAGGCCGTGTATCTGAACCGCCTGTTAGAGGAGGGCGACACGAGCTGGCAAATCGCCGGCGGCAACTTGCGGCCCGACATGGCCGACACAATTGCCGCGCTCGCCGCGCAGGGCGGCGAGTACACGCTCGAGACGATCGCGCCCAACGGTGCCACGCGCTACGAGCGAATTCGCTCGATCAAGCGCATCGTGCCGTATGCGCCCGGCTTGGCCGGGTTGATCGACATTGGCGCCGATCCCGAGACGCGAATCATCTCGTTCACCGTCACCGAGGCGGGTTATTACCTCGGTGCGAAGAACCGGCTCGACACGGCTTACGCCGATCTGAAGAGCGACCTCGAGCGCGGCACGCTGGGCACGATCTACGGCGCGCTCGCGGCAATCCTCAAAGCACGAATGCAGCGCAACGCCGGGCCGGTGACGCTGATGAATTGCGACAACCTGCGCAGCAACGGCGAGCGGTTTGGCGCGGGCATGCTCGACTTTCTGGATCGCCGCGGCGAGGCCGAGCTGCGCCAATGGGTCGAGCTCAATACGACCTGCCCGAACGCGATGGTCGACCGCATCACTCCACGCCCTGGGCCCGAAGTCGCGCAGCGCGTCAAGGCAGCGACCGGTTGGGATGACCGCGCGCCGGTGATGGGCGAGGCGTTCATCCAGTGGGTAATCGAAGATCATTTCGCCGCCGGCCGGCCGGCGTGGGAAAGCGTCGGTGCCGAAATGGTGACGTCAGTTGCGGCGCACGAGGAAGCGAAGATCCGCATCCTCAACGCGCCTCACAGTTGCATCGCCTGGGCCGGTACCTTGCGCGGCCTGACCTACATCCACGAAGGCGTTGTCGTGCCGGCGATCCGCGCGATGGCGCATGCTTACGTCACGCAGGACGTGATTCCGTGCCTGAATACAAATGAGAGGCCGAGCCCGATTGACCTGGCGAAGTACCGAGATGTCGTGCTCGATCGCTTCAGCAATGCGAACTTGCGCGACACGAACCAGCGCGTCGCGATGGA
>JANNKM010000290.1:0-13249 GCA_031396305.1 Rhizobacter sp. | reverse complement strand
CTTGCGCCGGCAGCCCGAGAATCTGGTTCATGCGCGGCGACGCGTAGGCGTGGTCGCGCTGGATGTCCCACACCCAATGGCCTTCGTTCGTCCCCGTCATCGCCAGCGCATAGCGCTCTTCCGATTCGCGCAGCGCCGCCTCGACACGCTTGTAGGCGTCAATGTCGCTGACCGACCCGGCAAGGCGTGTCGGCCGGCCCGCGCCATCGCGCACGCACAGCATGCGAACGCGCACCCAGCGGTATTGCCCGTCAGGTTGCTGCAGCCTGTATTCCCCCTCCCGCACATCCGACTCGCCGTCGAGGTAGGTGCGCAAGTCGTCTTGGTGGCGCGCCAGGTCTTCAGGGTGAAGGCGCAGCAGCGCCATCCACTGCGCGCGGGTGCGCGTCGTCTGGTTCGAGTCGACTCCTGAAATGCGCATCGCGCGCTCCGACGTGTACATCCGGTCGTTGACCAGGTCCCAGTCGACGATGCCGTCGTTCGAACCTGCCACCGCCAGCGTGAATCGCTCCTCGCTCAGGCGCAACGCGTCTTCGGCGCGCCGGCGCGAGTCGATGTCGGCGACCGAACCCGCCATGCGCTGCGGTGCGCCCGCCGCGTCGCGTACGCACAGACCGCGAACGCGAATCCAGCGGTACCCGCCGCGCGCGTCGGCCACGCGGTACTCGCCCGCATAGACAGGCGTTTCGCCGGCCAGGTGGGCGCGGACGGCTGCACTGCGAGCGGCGGCGTCATCAGGGTGAATGTGTATCGAAGCAAACCATTCGTCGCGCGCCACGCTGTCCGGCCCGGGGCCGGCGCCGAACAGCTCGCGCGCCCGCGCCGAGGCATAGATCCTGTCGCCCGCGACGTCCCAGTCCCAGATGCCCACGTCGGACCCGGCAGCAGCCAGCGCGAATCGTTCACGCGAGACTTCGAGCGATGCGCGCGTCTTGTCCAGCCGCTGGAACTGACGCCGCAGCATCGCCAGCAGCAGCACGGCGAGCAGCCCCAGCGCGAGCGTGCGGATCACGCTGCCTGCGGCCTGCGCACGCCATGGCGCCAGCGCGACGTCGCGATCGCGCGTGACGACGATCGCCAGCGGATACTCGGCCACCCACGCCAGCGTGCCGAAACGCTCGACGCCGTCCACCGGACTCGTCACGCGCAGCGGTTCGCGGCTTGCAGGGCGGGCTGCGGCAAAGGCATCGAACAGCGGGAAGTGCTGACCCATGGCCTGCGGCGCCGGCGGATGCCGCACCACCAGCGTGCCGTTGCGATGCATCATCGTGACTTTCGTCCCCTCGTCCAGCCGCACGTCACGATAGAACTGCTGAAAGTACTCGACGCGGCCGCCCGCGACCACCACGCCGGCGAACGCGCCGTTCGCAGACTCCAGCCGGCGCACGATGGGGAAGATCCACGCGCCGCTCTTCAGCACACTCTCGCGCACGCTGTCCACCGACAAACCGAGGTGCCGGTCGGCACGCAATGCCTGGAAGATCGGTACGTTCGACACGTTCGGCACCGGCTCCGGCACGATGGGCGTGCCCGAAGTCGCGCGCACCAGGCCGGCGCTGTCGATCAACGTCAGGCCTTCCACCTGGCCCAGACCGACCGCCTGATCCTTCAGGTAGGCATGCAGCTCGGCCTGGCTCTTGCCGTTCAGCGCAGCGCTGGCGTGTTCTTCGACAATGTGCCGCAGGACCCGATCGATCGTCTGCAGGCTGCGCGCCGCTTGTTCGGCCAGCACTCTGGCCTGGGTATCGAGTTCGCGGCCGGTTTCACTGACTGCCGCCTGGTAGCCGCGATAGATGTCGAAGCCGGCGAATGCGGTGATCGCAGCAATGAAGAGCCCGCCGATCCACGGGATGCTGCGCCAGGTCCAGGTTTGTGGCGTGCGCAAGGAACTTGCGGCGCCAGTGGTCATTGCAGCGACACAAAGCGCCGCGCCGCGTCAAGCAGGACCTGGCGCGCCAGCGGCGTGGGCAGCACGCAGGCCACGCCGAGGGCGTGCGCCACCGGTCCGCAGCATTCAATGCGACCGAAAAAGGTCGAAGACAAGGCAAGGATGGGTGTCATCGGGTGCCGCTTCTTGATCCGCGCGATCAAGTCTACGCCGCCTTGACGCGGATAAGGCACGTCGACGATGACAAGGTCGAAGGGTTCGACCGGGCTGCCGGCTTCGCCGTCAAACTGAACGACATGGCAGCCCGCGGCGCTGAGCCACTCCTGAAGCAAGCCGTACAGCGCCGGATCGGCATCGACGATCAGCACCCGCGCAGCAGCAGTCGGCGACGCGGTTGCCGCCGGCATCGACCCGGGCGCGGCTGTCAAGACGTCGGACAAAGTATGGACGGGGTCATCACTCGTTCTGTGCATCGGCATAGGTCCACGCCGATCGAACCGAACTCAGATCGGCGGAACGTTCGAGGTCGTCGAGCGTCCATTCGTCGATCGGCGAGTCGGCAGCGTCGGCGTCAAACATCGCATCGGCAAGCAGGGTTGGGTCGAATCGGTTGCTCATGGTCAATCTCCTTGTCGGTGATCGAATGGCGCCACTGTCGCGCGCCTGCGCTACGGCAAGGTTTCCGGCCGCGGCGCGCAGATTTCGTTTGAAACCGGCGCCCCGATCGGCCTGCAACGCAGCGCTCCCGCCGGGCTCATAGGCGCGCGGGCGCCTGTGACGCTGCGCCAGCCGCGGCGACGCTCGTGGCGTCACCCGTCTTTTGGAACCCACGCGCCAGCATCTCAGGCACGCCGACGCCGATCGCCAGCGCAACCGCCAGCGCCAGGCCATTTGCCAGGAGCCGGGTCGCATTGCGGCGCAGCGTCGCGCGATGCCCGAGCACGCCGCGCGCCCAGCGGCGCAGCGGCTGCGCGACTTCAACGGTGCAATGGCCGACGCCCTTGAGCACCAGGGCACCGCGCTGAAGCAGTCTCATCGGCGCGGCACGCTCAGGCGGCCAGCGCATGAACGTCCCGGCACCCTCTTTCCCCGGAAGTCGTGGCGCTCAATCGAAGGCAGCGTTCAGCCTGCCAGCGTCGTGGCCAGCACCGGAAACATCTTCATCAGCCCGTCGGCGAGCAGCTCGACGGCGAGCGCGGCGAGGATGAGACCCATCAGCCGCGTCATGATGTTGATGCCGGTGTGCCCCAGCGCCCTGGCGATGCGTCCCGACGCGGAGAAGACGATGAAGGTCGCGACGCCGACGACGACGCCATAACCCACCAGCACACCGACCTCCCACCAGTGGCGCGTCTTTTCGGCGTAGATGACCATCGTCGAGATCGTCGCCGGGCCCGTGAGCAGCGGAATCGTGAGCGGCACGACGGCGATGCTCGCCCCGGCGTCGACCTTGCCCTTGCCCTCGCTCACGTCTTCCTTGCGGCCTTCGGCAGGCTGCGCATTGAGCATCTGGATCGCCGAAATCAGCAGCAGCGTGCCACCGCCGACCTGGAACGATGCGAGCGAGATGCCGAAGAACTCGATGATCTTCAGCCCGGCGATCGCGCTCACCGCGATGACGACAAAGGCAGTGAACGCGCTCACCCGGATCGTGCGCCGGCGTTGCTCGCGCGTCAGGCCCTGGGTGAAGTGAATGAAGAACGGCACCACGCCGATGGGGTTCACGATCGCGAGCAGCGCGATCAGCGGCTTGAGCAAGTCCATGGGCCGATTGTGGCGTGACGCGTCGCGCCGCAAAGCGCCCGCTTACCGCGACCAAGACGTCGATGTAGCGCCTCGCCCTGCCCGGCAGCGCGCCGACGTGGGCGAAATCTGACGCGTTCGCCCGGCTCCGCGCGTCACTGGCGCGAACAACGCTGCCTTTCGGCGAGTGCTTTGTGCGTTGAGGTCGCGTCATCACGTCGCCGGTTTCGGCTGGGCTGCATCCAATTGCGTCCCTGCGGCGTAGATCACGCCCAGGCACCCCCGAAGTCGTGGGGCGTGCCGCAGGACGGTCCCGGTGAAACGGGAACGCGACAAGGTCTGATTCAAGGAAACGAACTCATGAACTCCAGTCACAACATCCCCCGGAAGGTGCTGCCCATCGCAGCCGCGCTGCTTGGTGCCGCGGCCGGCCTGGCCACGCTATCAGCCCAGGCATCGAGCCACCGCGAGGCGCCGTTCATCACGACGGCACCGAAAGTCGACGCCACCGACTTCTACATGTTCAACAGCTACGAGCCGGGACGCGACGGCTACGTGACGCTGATCGCCAACTACCTGCCGCTGCAAGATCCGTACGGCGGCCCGAACTACTTCGCGCTCGACCCGAACGCGCTGTACGAGATCCATATCGACAACGACGGCGACGCGAAGGAAGACATCACATTCCAGTTCCGCTTCAGGAACAAGCTGAACGCGATCGCGCTGCCCATCGGCAACAAGATGACGCCGATCCCGTTGATCCAGGCCGGGACGGTCAGCGATGTCGGGTCCGCCTCGCTCAACGTCAGCGAAAGCTACAGTGTGGACGTCGTGCGTGGCGACCGCCGGCGCGGCTGGGACAAGCGCACCAGCGTCACGAACGCGGCCGGTGGCAGCGCGCGCTTCGACAAGCCGGTCGACAACATCGGCACCAAGACGATCCCCGACTACACGGGCTACGCGGCGAAGCATGTCCATAGCGTCAACGTGCCCGGCTGCGGCCTGCCGGGCAAGGTATTCGTCGGCCAGCGCAAGGACCCGTTTGCGGTCAACCTCGGCACCATATTCGACCTGGTGAACGTCTCGGCGGACGTGATCACGAACCCGGCCAACACCAATGCCGTGCCGAATACGATCGACGACAAGAACGTCACCACGCTCGCCCTGGAAGTGCACAAGAGCTGCCTGCGCGCCAGCGGCTCGGCTGATCCGGTGATCGGTGGCTGGACGACAGCGAGCCTGCGCCAGGCGCGCCTGCTCGACTCGACGCCGAAGAAGGGCTTGCAGGCGACCGAAATCGTCGCCGGCCCGTGGACGCAGGTGTCGCGCCTGGGAATGCCGCTCGTCAACGAGGTCGTGATCGGCCTGCCCGACAAAGACCGCTTCAACAGCTCGCGCCCGCGCGATGACGGCCAGTTTGCCGACTATGTGACGCACCCGTCGCTGCCGGCGCTGCTCGAGATCGCCCTGGGCCTGCCCGGCATTGCGCCGAAGAACCTGCCGCGCACCGACCTCGTCACAACTTTTCTGACCGGCCTCAAGGGCGTGAACCAGCCCGCAACGGTCACGGCGTCCGAAATGCTGCGCCTGAACACGGCGATCGCCGCCGTGCCTTTTGCTGCACAGAACCGCCTGGGCATCGTCGGCAGCCTGCTGAACTCGGGCTCGGACTTCGCCGGCTTCCCGAACGGCCGCCGACCCAAGGACGACGTGGTCGACATTGCGCTGGTCGCGGTGATGGGCGGCCTGTGCGTGGCCAATGGCGACGCCAACACGCTCGGACTTGGCGCCGACTGCAAACCCGCCAACGTTCCGCTGGGCGGCACCGCCTTCAAGCTGCACGACGCGGTGGACCAGGCCGTCGTGCCGCTGTTGCCGACCTTCCCCTACCTGTTCACGCCCACCCCCGGCGCGCAGTGAGGAGAACCGACATGCGAAATCCAAGCTTGATCAGTTCCGCCATCCTGGCCTCGGCACTGCTCGCTGCGTGCGGCGGTGGCTCCGGCAGCGCCACTGCAAGTGCTGAACCGCCGCAGGTCGAGTTCGTACCCTTGGCCGCCAGCGAAGGCACCGTCACGTTCGCCGGATGGCTGAAACAGATGTCGGGCGAATCGATGGAGAACCGCGACTCGATGAACACAAGCACGTTCACACCGACCTTGCAGGACGACGCCGATCCTGTCACCGCACCGCCCTGACTGCGCGCCCGGCGGTGCGGTCCGCAGCAGCGGACTGTGCCGCCGGCATCGCCGATCGGCCACTGCGCACCGGGGGATCCCCAGTGCGCTTCAGAGCAAGGAACGACGCATGAAGATGATTGCACTGTGGCTCGGCCTGGCATGGGCCGTCGCGCTGCACGCCGAAGTCGTGGTGCCCCAGGGCGACGCCGAGATCGTCGAGACCCTGCCTTCGGCGCTGGGCGACCGCGCCGAGGAACGAAAGTGGCGCCGGCAGTGGGCGAACGATCCGCGCAACCCCGAGCTTGCGGTCGCGCTGGCGCGGCGTTACCTTGCACAGGCGCGCGCACAAGGCGAGCCGCGCTGGGCCGGCCGCGCGTTGGCGACGTTGCGCGCCTGGCCCGACCCTGAACGCGCGCCCGACGACGTGCTGCTGACGCTGGCCACACTGCAGCAGTTCCTGCACGATTTCGACGCCTCGGCGCAGAACCTGCAACGGCTGGTGCAACGCCAGCCGCGCCATGCGCAGGCCTGGCTGACGCTGGCGACGATTCGCCGGGTGCAAGGACGCTACGCCGAATCGGACCTGGCCTGCCGCGCCCTCGCGGGCATGACGGACGCGGCGCTATACGCGCAGGCGTGTGCGGCCGAGAACGCGGGTTTGCGGGGCGACTTTGCGCAGGCCCGCGCGGCGCTGCGACGGCTGGTTGCCGCGCCGCGCCTGAGCGAGGCTACCCGCTCCTGGCTTTTCACGACACTCGCTGAAACCGAATCGCGTGCCGGCAATCGCAACGACGCCGAGCAGGCGTATCGCGCCGCGTTGCGTTTGCAACCCGACGAATACACGCGACTGTCGTTCGCCGACTTCCTGATGCAGGCGCAGCGCCACGCCGACGCGCTGCCGATGCTTCAGTCGATGCCACGTACCGACGCCGTGCTGTTGCGCCTGGCCATGGCCGGCGCACAGTTGAAGTCGTCTCAAGGCGAGCGCGACGCGCAGGAAATGCGCAACCGCTTCAGGCAGGCCGAGCTGCGCCCGCAATCCAGGCCGTGGCATGCGCGCGAGCAGGCGATGTTCGCACTCGTCGTTGACAAACAGGCCGAGCGCGCCCTCGAATTCGCGCGGTCCAATGTCGCGCAGCAAGCCGAACCGATGGACGTGCTGTTGCTCGCCCAGGCGGCGCACGCTGCCGGCCGCGCCGACGCGCTGCGCCAGGCGGCGCAGCTGCGCGATCGCATGGGACTGAAAGATGCACGCCTCGACGCTCTGCTGTAGCGCCGCGGGCGCGCGCGCCGCGCTGTTGGCATTGGCGCTGCTGGGGGCGCCGACGGTGGCGTTGGCGCACAAGGCGAGCGACGCTTATGTGCAGTTGAGCGTCACCGACGTTGGCCTCGCGTTGCGCGTGGACGTCGCGTTGCGTGACCTCGACGCCGTGCTCGACATCGACGCCGACGGCGACGCCCGATTGAGCTGGGGCGAAGTGCGCACCGCCTGGCCGGCGATCGAGGCCTACGTGACATCGCACGTCGGGGTCGAGCCCTGTGCACTCGGGACGGCGGTGCGATCGCTCGAGCGTCGCAGCGACGGGGTTTACGCCGCGCTGGCGTATGCGCCCTCCTGCACCGTCGCTTCGATGCCCGCGATCCGGTATACGCTGTTCGCTGACCTGGACGACACCCACCGTGGCATCGCGCGGGTGTCGATGCACGGCGGGCCGGCGACCGTGCAGATGCTCGACCCGCGTCAAGCGTCGGCACGCAAGCCGATCGGCGCGCCCGAGGCCACGCCAGTGGACAAGGTCTCGGCAGCTGCCGCGGCCACGCCAGTAGGGTTTCTGCGCGAAGGCGTGCTGCACATCGTGACCGGCTACGACCATGTGCTGTTCCTGCTATGCCTGCTGTCGCCGGCAGCGCTGCGGCGCACTCGCGAGCGCTGGCTGCCGCACGCCACACTGCGCGCGGCGGCGTGGCCGGTGCTGGGCATCGTCACCGCGTTCACGTTGGCGCACTCGATCACCCTGGCGCTTGCCGCATTGCAATGGGTGGCGCTGCCGGCGTCGTTCATCGAGCCCGCGATCGCGGTCTCGATCGTGCTGGCAGCGCTGAACAACCTCTGGCCGATCTTTCGCGGCCGCGTCGTGTTCGTCACGTTCGTCTTCGGCCTTCTGCACGGCTTCGGGTTTGCGGGCGTCCTGGGTGAACTGAACCTGCCCGCGGCGCAATTCGCCTGGGCGCTGCTGCAGTTCAATGTCGGCCTCGAATTCGGTCAGGTGCTGATCGTGTGTGTCGCCGTCGCGCTGATGTTTCCGGTGCGCCACCACCGGCGCTACGTGCCCGTCGTCGTGCACGGCGGTTCCGTCGCGGCCATGCTGGTGGGCGTGGTGTGGTTCGTCGAACGAGCGGCAGACCTCAACTGGCTGCCGCTCTGACGAACCGGAAATACTCGTACCGGGGTGAGCCGGAACTGCCCGACGCAGCGCTGACGACGCGAACCACTACATCGACGTCGACGCCCAGAAGACGTAGTCGGCCTGGTACTTGACGATTTCCTTCCTGCCTCTGGCGTCAGCCGCGCACGGCGTTGCCGGCGCCACACCTCCCCGGGTGGCGACGCGCTGGATGTAGCTCACCCCGCTCATCGCGCCCTGCCCCGTGGCAGGGTTCGCCTTGACCAGCTGCAGCGGGATGCTGCCCGGCGCACCCGGCGCGACGGCCTGCTGGGCACCGGTGAGCTTGGAGCCGTCGTTGGCCTGCCAGGTGGCCGGCGGGCCGTAGTACTTGCCGACGGGTTTGCCGCTGCGGTCATTGAGCACGGCATCAGGGCCGACGAAGACCCACTCGTATTCGCCCGCTGCCGCCTGTTTCTCGCGGCATTCGTAGGTGATCTCGCCCACGCCGACGGTCTCCAGAACGACCTTCTGGCCGACCGGCACTTTCACAGCGTCGGGCAGGCCAAGTTGTGAAAACACCGGCTGCGCCGGATTCATGCCAGCGCAGGCGGACAGCAGCGCGAGGGTGGCGGGGCAAAGCATGTGCAGTGGCTTCATCGATGAAACTCCTCGTATCGAACGGGTTGTGGACTTGCGACACGTGTGTGACGCTGTGGGCACTACCCGCGAAACGAGCGTCTGGATGCAGCTCGGCCGGCGCAAATGGGCAAACGGTGCGGACCAGGCTGCGGCTACAAGCGCACGGTGCGACCGACAAAGAGGATCGGACCGGTGGGACGCCCAACCGGCGAGCCCGCCTCGGGTTCGAGGGTGAGTTCGAAAAGCTGCCGCACGCCCAGCGCGGGCAGCATCGACGCCGGCAGTTCAGTCACGCGGCCTGGTGCGACCAGGCCCAGTGAGGTCGGCCCTGCCGCCCCTTCGGCCTTGGTCCAGAACTGCAGCGCGCGGCCCGGCGGCACCGGTGCGCTGTCGGCCACGGGCACAAGCCGCACGCGCTGGCCGGCGGTGACTTCGACGACCCAGCCCGTGCTGTTGTCTGCGGGTGCCTGCAGCACCGCGAGGTAACGCTCGGCAGCGGGTGCCGGACCACGCACGACAAGAAGCGTCGCCAGCACCAGCGCCGCGGCGATGCCGAGCGCGCTCGTCAACTGCCAGCGGCGCAAGCGCCACACCGAGTCGTTGGCTGCGGCCCGCGCAGGCGCGTCCGGCGCCGCCGGCAAATTCGCTGCTCCACGAGGCGCGAGGCGCACTTCGATGCGCGCCCACTCGGCAGGCGGCGCAACGTCAGGCGCGATCCGATCGATCAGCGGCAAGAGGCGGTCTTGCCAGGCGTAGACCTCGGCCTGCGACGCCGGGTCGTGCGCCAGCGCGGCTTCAAAATCACTGCGCTCGGCGTCGCCGAGGGTGCCAAGCACGTACTCGCCGGCGGCGACGCTGCGGTCTTCGGGATTGTCGAGCTTCACGACAAGCACCTCTTAAGGGACAGCAGCCCGCGCCGGATCCACGACTTCACGGTGCCCACCGGCGTGGCCAGGTGGCGCGCGATCTGCTCTTGCGTGTAACCCTCGACGAAGGCGAGCACGATGCAGTCACGCTTGGTCGCCTCGAGTGTGTCCAGGCAACGCGCCAGCGCCTCGGTGTCGAGCCCCGGCAAGTGGCCGGCCGCACTTGCCGCGGCCGTATCGGCGAGCATCTCGATGTCATCGCCGGCAAGCGTCTCGCGCCCGGCGCTGCGTGCGACGTCGAGCGCGCGGTGCCGCACGACGGTATAGATCCACCCGCGCCCCGAGCCGAGCGTGCGTTGGTACGTGGAAGCTCGCTGCCAGATCTGCACGAACGCATCGTGCACGACGTCGCGCGCGAGCTCGCGATCACGCACAATGCGTTGCGCCACGGCCAGCAACCAGCGCAACTCGCGTTCATAGATCGATCGCAAGGCCGTGCGCTCGCCCTGGGCGCAGGCTTCCAGGGCGGATTCATAGTCGAACGCTTCGGACTGACGGTTCATCGAGAACAAGGCGGTGCGTCGCACCGGCGGGCGGATTCTATCGATCGTCACGAAAGACCTTACCCATCACTTGCTCCGTGTTCGATAGTGCCGATCAAGACAGGGACGTTCGGCGTGTCCTGATGGGGCACTACCGCGGACGCATCGAAACGGATGCAGTGCGCTTCGAAACCCTCGGCGTGAGATGAACCGGCGCAGCCGCGGCTCGGCGCTGCGCTACGGCAGGATCGTGAGCACCACAAAGGCCGCCAGGATCACGATATGCACCGCGCCCTGCAGCACATTGGTGCGACCGGTCCCCAGAGTCAGCGTGCCGACAACGAAGGTCAGCACCAGCAGCACCAGGTTCTTCGGATCCAGCCCCAGCACCAGGGGTTGGTCGAGCCACAGCGACAGCGCGGCGACCACCGGAATCGTCAGTCCGATCGTCGCCAGGCCGGAGCCGAGCGCCAGGTTCAGGCTGGTCTGAAGCCGGTTGCCACTGGCAGCGCGCACCGCGGCCACGGTTTCCGGTAGCAGCACCAGCACCGCGATGGCGATGCCGACCACCGCCGCGGGCGCCCCGGCGGCCGCGACGGCGCTGGCAA
Organism: Rhizobacter sp.; assembly: GCA_031396305.1. GTDB lineage: Bacteria > Pseudomonadota > Gammaproteobacteria > Burkholderiales > Burkholderiaceae_C > JAEMQF01. The sequence continues at coordinate 2,396 of JANNKM010000290.1, read as the reverse complement.
TGTAGGGCGCAAGCACCTTGGCCAGCCCGACCACCGCCACCAGACTCGCGATCAACATGCCCAGGCCCACCCAGGCCTGCCGCGCACTCGGCGGGGCGGCGTGGCTGTCGGGCCTGTCGTCACCTGTGCCGACGGGCAGGAAGTCATCGCGATGGCGCACCGCCTGGACGAATATGAATACCGCGTACAGGCCAAGCGAAGCGATTCCCGCGAAGATCAACTGCGAGGTGCTGTAGGTCGGGCCCATGGTCGAGGTCGTGAACGTGGGCAGCACCAGGGTCAGCGTGACCAGCGCGGCCAGCACCGCCAGCAGCGAGCTGGCGCCCTGGACCTGAAAGCCCTGCTCGCCATGGCGCAGCCCGCCCACCAGCAGACACAGTCCGAGAATGCCGTTGCTGACGATCATCACCGCGGCAAACACGGTGTCGCGCGCCAGCGCCGACGCCCCGGGGCCGTCCGCCAGCATCAGCATCACGATCAGCCCGACCTCGATGACGGTGACGGCCACCGCGAGCACGATCGTGCCATAGGGCTCGCCCACGCGCAGGGCCACGACTTCGGCGTGGTGCACCGCCGCTGCCACGGCCACAGCCAGCGCCGCACCGGCGACCACCGTGATCACAGCGCTGGCGCCGAGGCTGGTCAGGCTCAGGCCCAGGATGGTGATGGCGGCGAGCGGGCCGATCCAGGTCCAGCGCGCAAGATAGTTGGGGTGGGCGGGCATGGAGCGACCATACCGCAAAGCGCCGGCGGGCCGGGTGTCTGCGCGCTGGCCACAGGTCCGCGATGACCGATTGATCTTGGCGAGTGCAAGTTGCTTCCTGGCCACGCGCACCTCCCACGACAGCCGGTATCCCTCACCGATCGGATCGCATGGCGAGTGGCTGCTCGTGTGTCGAAGAACCGAACCTCGCATCCGCGATGCGGTTGAACCACCGCTCGGCGAACACGAGATTGGGCACCCAGCACAGCCACGCGATCGCGGCATAGGCAAGCTCGAAGTCGATGCCGGCCACCGCGGACGCCGGCAAGTAGATTCGCAGCGTGACCGCGGCAAAGGTGAGCGCGAAATTGCGCACCATCCAGCGGCGATGCGCGACGACGTCACGGCAGCGGATCGCCGTGTAGGCGCGCGCCCCGGTGTACAGCCAGGCCAATGCCAACGCGGCGAAACCCAGGCGTGCGGTGACGCCGCCGAACGCGTGCAAGGCCACATACAGACCTGACACACCGCCCACCAGCACGCCGATGCCGAGGTAGGTACGGCCGAGCCAGCGGTGCAGTGCGACCCGCGCGCTGCGCAAGCGCGACGAAAACTGCAGCGGTCCGAGCATCAGCGCCACGGCAGACGCAAAAATGTGCGCGTAGATCGCCCAGCGGTTGGCCTCGAACGTGGCGCGCATGTCGGGGTGCAACACGGCGCCCAGGGGCATGAAGCCATACACGGCAATCGCGTAGCCCGCGACCCCGAGCGACAGTAAGTACAGCGTGATAAATCCGGTGCGACGCATGGCGCCGCCATCTTACGGTCAGGGCCGCGCGATTGCCATCACGGCAGCCAATCCCGGACGACTCAACGGGGACAGTTGAGCGGTGTGCCCTGCGTGCCGCTGCACATGCCGCGCGGTCCGATCAGGTGGGCACCCGAGCGAATCCAGCGCGTGCCGTCGCTCGCCCAGCAGCCGTCAGCGTCGCACGCCGACACGAAAACCAGCGGCTCGACGCGTCGCGGCGGCGGCGTCGCCCGGACCGGCGGCGCCGGCAGTGGCGGCGCCGGCCGCGAGACGACAATTGGCGACACGCTGATCGGCGGCAATGCAATCTGCTTCGGCAGTGGCGGGTCGCCGGTGCCGCCGAGGCAGGCGCGTGCGGCGTTGCGCCGCAACCCATCGATGGACAAACGGGCCGCTGCCGGACCCGCTTCGGACGCCCGGCGGGAAGCGATCAGGACAGCCTCCTGAGCCTGCAGGATCCCAAGCGCGTGCCGGCAACCAGCCGATTCGATGGGGTTGGCCACCTCGGCGCGCACGGCACCCGCGGCCAAGCCAAACGCCAGGCACAGGCCCCAGATGAGCGGTTGCTTCGCCGATTCCATGGCGTGCTTCGATCGGTTTTGCCTGCGAAAGTGCCCTGTGGCCTGGTTCAACGATCTGGGCAACAGTGCGGGATGGGACTTACGGCAGGCTGCGGTACGCGGTTGTGCGGTTGCGCTCGATTCTGCGCATCAACGCCGGGCGGGTCGATGGCGGCACACCCCGGGCCTGCTCGGCGTCGAATTCGTCTTCGACGCGAATCGCGAGCAGTTTTCCGAACACCCTCTCCTTGCCGAATAGCACGCCCTGCTGTGGTGCTGACTCGACATCGACGACGAGCGTTCCGAGGTAACTCACCGAATC
>JANNKM010000214.1:0-4262 GCA_031396305.1 Rhizobacter sp. | reverse complement strand
GCACGGTCGAGCCGACGGCAGCCGAGGCTGCCCCATTGGGCACGGCAGACGCCGCACTCGCCGCGGTCTTTGCATCGAGTGGTCGAGTCTCAATTTTGGGCGGGGTGATGGGCCGCGCCGTGACACCCGTATCGGAACCCGGCGGAACGACACGAAGAACTTGTCCGACCTCGATGACGTTCGGGTTGTCCAGGTTGTTCCACTTGACGAGGTCTTTCCAGTTCTGCCCGGTCTCAAGGCCGATGCGGATCATGGTGTCGCCGGGTTTGATCGTGTAGAAACCGGGCTTGCCGGAGTTCTCGAGTCCCAGCGCTCTGGCTGGTTCGGGGGCCGGCGTTCCCGGTGTCTGGGCAGGTGCCGGCGCGGCGGCCACTGGCCGATTCAAGACACTGCGGTCTTCAACCGGCGCCGGGCTACGCGGAGTCGCACACCCGCCCAGCATCGATGCCAGGACGAAAGCGCGAATGGGCAGTGCGAACGCACAGCAACCGACTGTTCTTTTGGTTCGGGTCGTCATGAACTGATTGCGCCGCCTCAAGCGACCACGCCCGATTTTAGCGGCACGAAATTGACGGCCTCGTACAAGGTTTGCTGAATATCGACTTCATTCTTGTCCACGACAACGAGCACCTGCCCCGAGCCGCCTGGCTGCCGCGACGGAACCACCAAACGCCCGAACGGCGCGAGTTGCTCGATCCACGCAGCCGGTACGCTGTCGCCCCCGGCTGCCGCGATGATGCTGTCATACGGCGCGTTGGGTGCATGCCCGAGCATTCCGTCGCTGTATACAAGGCGTACGTTGCTGCGTCGAACCGCAGCGAGAAGCTCTCGGGCGCGGTCGTGCAACGGCTTGACGCGTTCGATTGAAATCACGTTGCTGCTGAGAAGCGCAAGCACGGCGGCCTGGTAGCCGCAGCCGGTTCCGATCTCGAGAACGCGACCCAGATCTGCGCGCCGGCGAGCACCTGCCCCGCTGTACAGGAGCTCGACCATTCGCGCCACGACCGAAGGCTTGGAGATCGTCTGCCCATGCCCGATCGGCAGGCTCGTGTCTTCATACGCCTGAGCGGCCAGCGCGGCATCGAGAAAATCGTGGCGACGTATGGTCGCCATGGCGTCCAGGACACGCGGATGGCTCACACCACCGTCGCGCAGGCGACGCACCATCTGATGGCGGAATTCATCGGAGTCCATTCCCAGGCCGACCGGCGTCGCTGCGCGGCTCGACCCGGCGGGTTCGCTCTCGCCGTGACCTGCGCGGACTGTCGAAACTTGGTCAAGGCGCAGCGGAAACCTGCGCGCACGGCCAGAGGCAACGGTCATTTGTTCAACCAGTCGCGCCACTGCGGCAGGTTGGCGTGGTCAGTCAGGTCAACCTGCAAAGGAGTGATCGAAATCTTGCCGTTTGCCGTGGCATGGAAATCGGTTCCGGGGCCGGCCTCTCGCACGTCACCGGCAGGGCCGATCCAGTACAAAGGTTCACCACGCGGACTGTCCTGGCGCACCAGGGGCTCGCTTGCGTGGCGTCGGCCCAGACGCGTCACGACGCGTTCCAGCGTTCCCGCGTCGCCGCGATTGGGAATGTTCACATTGAGCAGCCACGGCCCATGTGGCGGATCGCGCAGCACCTGCACGATCAGCGCGCGCATGGCGGCGACGGCCGCTTCGAGTTCGGACCAGCCCTTTTCCACCTGCGAAAACGCGATCGAGGGAATGCCGAACAGATAACCTTCCATGGCTGCGGCCACGGTTCCCGAGTACACAGTGTCGTCACCCATGTTCGCGCCGTTATTGATGCCCGAGACGACGAGGTCGGGCCGGTGCGGCAGGATGCCGGTGAGCGCCAAGTGCACGCAATCTGAAGGTGTGCCGTTGACGTAGCGATACCCATTGCTTGCCGTGAATACCGACAACGGGCGATTCAGTGTCAACGAATTCGACGTGCCGCTCGCGTTCTGCTCGGGTGCAACGATATCCAGCTCGCCCAGCCCATCGCAGGCCTTCACCAGTGCGCTCAATCCCGGTGCCAAGTATCCGTCGTCGTTCGCAATCAGAATTCTCATTCGCCGATTGTAGGGATACATCGGGCTGCACCACGTGATTCGCGTGGGTATCATGCGGGCCCCATCGAGGAGATCAGCATGCACGCATGGCTTTGCGAGAACCCCACCGGGGTCGAGGCGTTGAAGTGGACAGCGCTGCCAACGGCCGAGCCCCGGTCCGGCGAAATTCGCATCAAGATCGCCGCCGCGAGCCTGAACTTCCCTGACTTGTTGATCGTGCAGAACAAGTACCAGATGAAGCCTCCCCTGCCCTTCGTGCCGGGGTCGGAGTACGCCGGCTGGATTGACGCCGTGGGCGCTGGGGTCGACAAGCTCAAGGTCGGCGATCGAGTCGCCGCTTTCGGCGGCACCGGGGGATTTGCGACGCACGCCTGCGTCGAAGCCGCGCTGGCCATGCCGTTGCCGGAAGGATTTGCGCTCGATGACGCGGCTGCGTTCGTGCTGACCTACGGGACGACGCACCACGCGCTGCTGGACCGGGCCGCGTTGAGGGCTGGCGAAACCGTATTGATCCTGGGCGCCGCGGGTGGGGTTGGAACTGCGGCGATTCAGATCGCCAAGGCGGTGGGTGCGAAAGTGATCGCCGCCGCGTCGTCGGATGCGAAATGCGAATTTTGTGCGAGCCTCGGCGCGGACGCGACGATCAACTACAGCAGGTCGAACCTGCGCGAACAGATCAAGTCACTCACCGCCGGCAAGGGCCCGGATGTCGTGTATGACCCCGTCGGCGGCGACCTGGCCGAGCCGGTGTTTCGTTCGATCGCCTGGCGCGGGCGCTATCTTGTCGTCGGCTTCGCGCAAGGTGCCATCCCCTCGCTGCCCATCAACCTCGCCTTGCTCAAAGGCGCGTCGCTTGTCGGCGTGTTCTGGGGCGAGTTCGCCAGGCGGGAGCCAAAGGCAAACGCAAGGAGTCTGATGGAACTGGCGCAGTGGTACGCGCAAGGCAAAATCAAACCGGCGATCGACCGGAAGTTGCCGATGAAAGAACTGCCGCAGGCCTTCGCGCTCATGAGCAGTCGCACCGTGCGCGGCAAACTGGTGCTGATCAACGATTGACCCCCGGGATCAGGGTGCGGCTCACCGTCGAGGGTGAGCTACCATGCCTCAGAGCAGCAACGGACATTCGCAACCGCATGGCCATCAAAGTGCTCATCCTCGAGGACAACCCGGTCGCGCGCAGCTTCCTCGGTCGCGTGGTGCGCGAAAGCTTCATCGACACGATTGTGATCACCGAGGCGGGCGATCTTGAGACAGCGCGACGCCAGCTCGGCGAAGCGCCGGCAACGTCCGACAGCGCCGAGCTGTTCCGCCTGATCCTGGTCGACCTCGAATTGCCCGACGGAACGGGGCTCGAACTTCTCACTGAACTCGCCAAGTATCCGGCGACGAAGATCGTCACTACGCTGTACTCCGACGACGATCACCTTTTCCCTGCGCTGCAATGCGGCGCCGACGGCTACCTGTTGAAAGAAGATCGCTTCGAGGTGCTGGTCGAGGAGTTGCAGAAGATCGTGCGCGGCCAGCCCCCTCTCTCGCCGGCAATTGCGCGGCGCCTGCTGGCGCATTTCCGCCTCGGTTCAATCAGCGCCAGCGCAGGTGAAGGCCTGTCGGTCCCTGCCTACACGGGGTTTCAGAGCAGCCGCCCGCCCGCCGGCGCCGGGTTCACGACGCCTTCAGCCGCGCCTGCGGCAGAGTCGCAGCACGACAAGCTGACGCCTCGCGAGAGCGAAGTCCTCACCTACCTGAGCAAGGGCTTCACGATCAAGGAAATTGCCAGCCTGATGGGCATCAAGTGGTTCACGGTCAACGACCATATCAAGTCAATCTACAAGAAGCTCAACGTCTCCAGCCGCGCCGAAGCAGCGGTGCTGGCCAGCCGTCAAGGCCTGGTCTGAGAGCCTGCGAGGCAATCCAGTGCGCCCGCGTGAGGTTCCAAACCGGGCTCAGTCTAGGCGCAACGCACAGCCGGGCTGGTGGCCCGGCGAGCATTTGCAACGACGAGTGGGAGTCATTTGGGGCCTCACCCTGCGGGCCGGGGTGGCCAAGGGCGCTGGCGGGCGTTGCGCCGCTTGCCCGGGTGGACACCCGGGCTGCGCGCCGCGCCTACTCAGCGCCCTTGGCTACCCCGGCGCGGGTGCATCCGATTGCCTCTCAGCCTCTGAGCCCCGACGCGCGGCAAGCGCGTCTGGACGAAGAACG
>JANNKM010000155.1:0-17367 GCA_031396305.1 Rhizobacter sp. | reverse complement strand
AATCAGCGGCTCGACGCGTTGCCAGAATTCATCTGTCACCACCCATGAGTCAACTCGCTTGCGTGTTCCCATGCTTTCGTCCGAACGCCGTGTGAACTACGGCTCGGGACGTTAGTTTACTATTTACGGATAACTTCTTAGCCGCTTTCGTCATCCCGGCGAAAGCCGGGATTCACTTCGTCGAGCTCGGGCAACCGGTGGATCCCGGCTTTCGCCGGGATGACACATGAGGGGGCGGAAGCAAAAAGGGCTCGCAGTGCGAGCCCTTTGGTGCGATGAAGCGCCGAGGAATCAGGCCGCAGCGAGCGCCTTGACCTGCGCCGACAGGCGGCTCTTGTGGCGTGCCGCCTTGTTCTTGTGGAAGATGCCCTTGTCGGCCACGGAGTCGATCACCGGCTGTGCCACCTTGAACAACTCGGCGGCCTTGGCCTTGTCGCCGCTGGCGACCGCTTTCTGCACGTTCTTCACGACGGTGCGGAACTTCGAACGCAGGGCGGTATTGCCGGCGTTGAGTTTCTCGTCCTGACGCACGCGTTTCAGCCCGGAGGCGATGCGAACGGTCTTTTTCTTGGCTTTGGAGGTGGTGGCCATGCTATCTTGCGAAGGGTTGAGGCTTGAGCGAAGCGCGCGAGTATAGCAGTGCTGAGCCTCCCTATAATCCGCCCGCTTCCACTCTCGGCCCGTGCCGCTTCAGCGCGCGGCTGTCTCTGATTCCCTCACCTCCATGAACCTGCTGCGGGCGGCGTCGACCGTCTCCCTGCTCACGCTGGCCTCGCGCGTCACCGGCCTGGTCAATCAGATGATCCAGGCGCAGCTCTTCGGCGCCGGGGCGTGGATGGACGCCTTCAACGTCGCGTTTCGCATTCCCAATCTGTTGCGCCGCCTGTTTGCCGAGGGCGCGTTCTCGCAGGCTTTCGTGCCCTTGCTGGCTGCGACGCGGGCGCGGAGCGGCGACGCGGCAACGCATGCGCTGGTGGATGCCGTCGCCACCGTGCTGCTGTGGGCGCTGATCGCGACCTGTGCACTCGGCATCGTCGGCGCCCCGCTGATCGTGTGGGTCATGGCCGCCGGCTTGCAAGAGTTCGACGCGGCCGTCGTCATGACGCGGCTGATGTTTCCCTACATCGGCTTCATGTCGCTCGTCGCGCTGAGCGCGGGCATCTTGAACACCCACAAGCGCTTTGCCGTGCCGGCGGCGACGCCGGTATTGCTCAATCTTTCGCTGATTGCCGCGGCCTGGTGGCTGACGCCGGTGGTCGAGCGGCACGGGTTTGCGCCGATCTTCGCGTTGACCGCCGGGGTGGTGCTGGGCGGCGTGCTGCAGCTCGGGGTGCAGATCCCGGCGTTGTTGCGCATCGGCAGCCTGCCGCGCCTCGGCCTGGGCTGGGCGTCGATCCGCAGCGCCTGGCAGCACCCGGGAGTGGCGCGAGTGCTGCGGCAGATGGCGCCGGCACTGCTGGGTGTGTCGGTGGCGCAGCTGTCCTTGCTGATCAACACGCAAATCGCGTCTCAGGTGGGCGTGGGCGCGGTGTCGTGGCTGACCTACGCCGATCGCCTGATGGAGTTCCCCACGGCGCTGCTCGGCGTCGCGCTGGGCGTCGTGCTGATGCCGCAGCTCTCAGGGGCGCAGGCCAGTGGCGACGCGGCGCGCTACTCGGGTCTGCTCGACTGGGGCCTGCGCCTGACGCTGCTGCTCGCGCTGCCCTGCGCCGTGGCGCTGCTCGTCTTCGCCGAACCCATGGTCGCGGTGTTGTTCCACCGTGGGGCCTTCCAGGCCAGCGATGTGCAGCACACCGTGACCGCATTGATGGGCTACGGCGTCGGGCTGATGGGTCTGGTAGGCGTGAAGATCCTGGCCCCGGGCTTCTACGCACGCCAGGACACTCGAACGCCGGTGCGGATCGCGATCGTCGTGCTCGTGCTGACGCAGCTGATGAACCTCGTCACCGTGCCGCTCCTGGGGCATGCCGGTCTGGCGCTGTCAATCGGCCTGGCGGCGCTGGTCAATGCCGGCTGGCTGCTCGTCGGCTTGCGGCGCAGTGGCAGCTACCGGCCTGAACCGGGTTGGTGGTCTTTCGCCTGGCGAGTCCTGCTCGCCACGGCGCTGCTCGGCGCCGTGCTGGCGGGCGCGGCGCGGGCGTTCGATTGGATTGGGCTGCAGGCCCACCCATGGCAACGCACCGGTTGGCTGGCCTTGAGCCTGGCTGTCGCGGCGTTGGTCTACTTCGCCACGCTGGTGGCGTGCGGGTTGCGCCTGCGTCAGTTCGCCCAACGCGGGTAACACCTATCCCTTGAATCCGCTGGGGCCAGTCGCCAGATTCGCGGATAGGTTCTAAACTGTCCGCATGTCCCGGCCGCTGCACTTCGAAACGCCCACTGCGATCGAGTATTTCGAGTCGCTCGTGGCCGACGACGACAGCCTGTCGCTCACCGAGGCTGCCGCGTCGATCGCGCAGGACGAGTTTCCGCAGCTCGACCCGCAAAGCGTGATGCTCGAAATCGACCAGCTTGCCGACAAGCTCCGGCGCCGCCTGCCTGCCGACGCCGTGCCGGTGCAACGCCTGCGCTGGCTGAACCGCTACTTCTTCCAGGAGCTGGGTTTTGCCGGCAACGTCAACAACTACTACGACGCCGACAACAGCTACCTGCACCGTGTCTTGAGCACGCGCCGCGGCATTCCGATCACGCTGGCGGTGCTCTACATCGAGTTCGCGACGCAGATCGGCTTGTCGGCGCGCGGCATCTCGTTTCCCGGGCACTTCCTGGTGAAACTGCGCATGCCCGGCGGCGAAGTGGTGATCGATCCATTCACCGGCCAGTCGCTGTCACGCGACGAACTCGACGAGCTTCTCGCTCCGTACAAGCGCAAGCGCGGCCTGGAAGGGGACTTCGACGCGCCGCTCGGCCTGTTCCTGCAGGCTGCACCGGCGCGCGACGTGCTGGCGCGCATGCTGCGCAACCTGAAAGAAATCCACCGCGCCGCCGAGGACTGGCCGCGCCTGCTGGCGGTTCAGGAGCGGCTTGTCGTGCTCTTGCCGCAGGCCTGGGAAGAGTGGCGCGACCGGGGCCTGTGCCTGGCCGAGCTTGGCATCGACGACGCCGCGAGCCACGACCTGAGGTACTACCTGAAGAACTGCCGTGATGCGGAAGACCGCGCCGCGATCAGCGAGCGCCTGGCCAGCCTGAGACGGCCCGGGCCGTTGCGGCTGCATTGAGGCACGCAGACGCATTCTCGCGGGCGCGCAGGAGCGCGCGACGCTGCGGCGGCCTTGAGGAATAAAATGCGGCTCATGTCGACGCCGCCGGCCAACTTCACGAACCAGTTCCTGATCGCGATGCCGGGCATGGGCGACGGCACGTTTGCCGGCACCGTGGTCTACATGTGCGAGCACAACGAAAAGGGCGCGCTCGGGCTGGTGATCAACAAGCCGATCGATATCAAGTTGAAGAACCTGTTCGAGAAGGTCGAGCTGACGCTGGACCGCAGCGACCTCGCCGAAGAGCCGGTGTACTTCGGCGGGCCGGTGCAGACGGAACGCGGCTTCGTGCTGCACGAGCGCCTGGGCGGCGAAGAAGGGAAGGGTGGGCACTACAACTCGTCGCTGCAAATTCCGGGTGGCCTGGAAATGACGACGAGCAAGGACGTTCTCGAAGCCCTGGCGCACGGGGCCGGGCCGAAGAAGATTCTCGTGACGCTGGGCTACAGCGGCTGGGGCGCGGGGCAGCTGGAGGACGAGATGAGCCGCAACGGCTGGATCCACGTGGGGGCCCAGGCCGACATCATTTTCGACACTCCCGTGGAGCAGCGCTATGCGCGTGCGCTGTCCCTGCTCGGGATTGACGCGCACATGCTGAGCCAGGAGGCGGGGCACGCATGACTGCGCGCGGCAAGGCTGGCGCCACGCCCGCCACGCAGGCAACGGCAGCTGCTCTTTCGTATCTTGCCTTTGATTTCGGTTTGAAGCGCGTCGGCGTGGCCAGTGGCAACACGCTGATGCGCAGCGCGACGCCGCTGACCACCTTGGTTGACGCCGGCGAGCGGCGCTTTGACGCGATCGCGGCGCTGATCGCGCAATGGCGCCCAGACGCGCTGGTGGTGGGCGTGCCGTACCATCCCGATGGAGCGCCCCATGAAAACACGACACGCGCGTTGCGATTCGCGCGCCAGTTGCATGGGCGCTTTGCGCTGCCAGTGCATGAGGTCGACGAACGCTACAGCACGACGCAGGCGCGCGCCGCAGGGGCGCAAGACCTGGACGCCGCATCGGCGGCGATCATCCTCGAGCAGTTCCTGAACCCCATCGAGTGCGCCCCAAGCCGTCATCCCGACGGACGCCGGGATCCAGGGCGCTTGGCAGAAGGTGGATCCCGGCGTTCGCCGGGATGACGCAAGGGGCGCGAATGATCCCGCTGACCCTTGACGCCGAAGCGCTGTACGCCGAACTTGCCGCAGCCGTGCGCGCGACGCTGCAGCCCGACACTTCGCTGGTGGGCATACTCTCGGGCGGCGCCTGGCTGGCCGAGCGCCTGCAGCGCGACTTGGGACTGAACGGCGAGCACGGCGTGCTCTCGATCACCCTGCACCGCGACGACTTCAGTTCGCGCGGCATGCCCGCGCAGAGCCGCCAGACACGGCTGCCGTTCGAAATCGCAGGGCGGCGCATCATCCTCATTGATGATGTGCTCTACACCGGCCGCACGATACGCGCCGCAGTCAACGAGCTGTATGACTTCGGCAGGCCGGCGAGCGTGCAGCTTGCCGTGCTGGTGGACCGTGTCGGGCGCGAATTGCCGATCAGCGCGGCTTACTCCGCCGCGCGCATCACGTTGCCGCGCGAACAGCGCCTGTCGCTGGAGCGCGACGCCGCGGGACGCTTGAGTTTTCACGTCGAGGCACTGCCCTGATGCTGGCGCAACGCAACCCGCAACTCAACCGCAACGGCGAGCTGATCCATCTGCTGTCGATCGACGGACTGCCGCGCGACGTGCTGGTGCAGATTCTCGACACCGCCGGCACGTTCCTGAGCGTGAACGACCGCGAAGTCAAGAAGGTGCCGCTGTTGCGGGGAAAGAGCATCTTCAACCTGTTCTTCGAGAACAGCACGCGCACCCGCACCACGTTCGAGATCGCGGCGAAGCGGCTCTCGGCGGATGTCATCAACCTGGACATCGCGCGCTCCAGCACCGCCAAAGGCGAGAGTCTGCTCGACACGATCGCCAACCTGTCGGCGATGCACGCCGACATGTTCGTCGTGCGTCACAGCGAAAGCGGCGCGCCGTATCTCGTCGCGCGCCATTGCGCGCCGCATGTGCACGTCATCAACGCTGGCGACGGGCGACATGCGCACCCCACGCAAGGCCTGCTCGACATGTACACGATCCGCCACTTCAAGCGCGACTTCGCGAACCTGACGGTGGCAGTCGTCGGCGACATCGTGCACTCGCGCGTCGCGCGCTCCGACATTCATGCGCTCACAACGCTCGGTGTCGCGGAAATTCGCGCAGTCGGGCCGAAGACGCTGGTGCCCGGCGACCTGCGCGAAATGGGCGTGCGCGTGTGCCACGACATGACGGAAGGGATTCGCGGCGCCGACGTGATCATCATGCTGCGCCTGCAAAACGAACGCATGAGCGGCGCGATGCTGCCCAGCGCCGGCGAGTTCTTCAAGAACTACGGGTTGACGCCAGAGAAACTCGCGCTCGCGCACCCCGAGGCGATCGTGATGCACCCCGGCCCGATCAACCGCGGCGTGGAAATCCATTCGGATGTCGCCGACGGCGCGCAGAGCGTGATCCTGCCGCAGGTGACGTTCGGCATCGCGGTGCGCATGGCGGTGATGTCGATCATTGCGGGCAACAACGCATGAGTTTGCCGACCCCGCTGTTGTCATACCGGCGCAAGCCGGTATCCATCGCATGAAGATACTGATCCGCAACGGCCGAATCATCGATCCCGCCACCGGGAGGGACGAAGTGGGCGACCTGGCAATCGCCGCCGGGCGCATCGTCGGCCTGGGGACCATCAGCGCCGACTTCGCGCCGAATCGCAGCATCGACGCAAACGGCCTCGTGGTGGCTCCGGGCCTGGTCGACCTGGCGGTGCGGTTGCGCGAACCCGGCCACGAACACGAAGGCATGCTGGAGTCGGAAATGGCCGCGGCGGTGGCGGGGGGCGTGACGAGCGTGGTGTGCCCGCCCGACACCGAACCGGTACTCGACGAGCCCGGTCTGGTGGAGATGCTCAAGTTCCGCGCGCGCAACCTGAACCAGGCGCGGCTGTTCCCGCTCGGCGCGTTGACGCGCGGTCTGAAAGGCGAGGCGCTCACCGAAATGGCCGAACTCACGGAAGCAGGTTGCATCGGTTTCTCGCAAGCCGAATCGGCGATCACCGACACGCTGGTGCTGCACCGCGCGCTGCAATACGCTGCGACCTTCGGCTACACGGTCTGGCTGCGCCCGAACGACGCGTACCTCGGCAACGGCGTCGCTGCGAAGGGGCCGCTGGCGACACGCCTGGGCCTGTCGGGCGTGCCGGTGATCGCCGAAACGATTGCACTGCACACGTTGTTCGAACTCGTGCGCGACACCGGCGCGAAGCTGCACTTGTGCCGCCTGAGCAGCGCCGCCGGCGTGGAACTGGTGCGCCGCGCCAAGGCGGAGGGACTGCCCGTGACTTGCGATGTGAGCGTGCATCAACTGCATCTGATCGACATCGACATCGGCTATTTCGACGCCGCGATGCGCGTCTCGCCGCCGTTGCGCCAGCAGCGCGATCGCGATGCGATTCGCGCCGGGCTGCGCGACGGCACGATCGACGCGCTGGTGAGCGACCACACGCCGGTCGACGCCGACGCGAAGAACCTGCCGTTCGCGCAAGCCGAGCCCGGTGCGAGCGCGCTCGAGCTGCTGCTCAGCCTCACGCTGAAGTGGGGCCGTGAAGCGAGCCTGCCATTGCCGCAAACCTTGGCCAGCGTCACGAGCCGCTCCGCGGCGATGCTGGGAGACGCGCTGGGCTCGCTCGCGTCAAGTGTGGGCCGAGTCGCTGAAGGCGGCACGGCCGACCTGTGCCTGTTCGACCCCATTGCGTCCTGGACAGTCAAGCCGAGCGCACTGGTCAGCCAGGCGAAACACACGCCCTTTGCCGGCATTGAACTGCCGGGGCGCGTGGCCTACACACTCGTCGGCGGGCAAGTGGCATTCGAAGCGCGGCCGCGCTGAGTTCCGCACGCGCCGGCCGGCACGACGATGCATAGACTGCTGAGGGCGTGGTGGCGCCTGGGCCGCGTCGTCCTGGAAGCGTTGCGCGCCATGTTCGTCTGCGCAGTCGTGTTTCCGTTTCTGAACCCGGCGCAGCGCATGCGGCAGGTGGGCGTGTGGGCGTCGCGCACACTCGCCGCGTTGGGAGTCGGCGTGGACGTGCAAGGTCAATCCCGCAGCGGCCCGGTGCTGCTCACCGCGAACCATGTCTCATGGCTCGACATCTTGGCCATCGACGCCGTGCACCCGGTGCGCTTCGTCTCCAAAGCCGACGTGCGCCACTGGCCGGTGATGGGCTGGATGATCGAATGCGGCGGCACGCTGTTCATTGAACGCGAACGCAAACGCGACGCGATGCGCGTTGTGCACCAGGTCGCTCAAGCCTTGCAGGCGGGCGAGACGGTTGCCGTGTTTCCCGAAGGAACGACGAGCGACGGCACGGGCCTGCTGCCGTTTCACGCGAACCTGCTGCAAGCGGCGATTTCCACCGAGACGCCGGTGCAGGCGATTGCCCTGCGTTATCGCGATGCCCATGAGCCAGTCAGCCAAGCGGTGGCCTACATCGGCGAGACCACGTTGCCGCAGTCGTTGTGGATGATTGCGATGGCGCAAGGGCTGCGCGTCAGCGTGGTGCTGCTGGAGGTGCAGGGCACGCGGCACCTGGATCGGCGAGCGCTGGCGCAGCGATTGCGATTGGAGATTGCCGCCTCGTTGGGCGTGGCGCTCTCAGCGCAGTGAATGCCGGGCAAAGTTCGCGGCAAGCACATCAACCGTCGACTTGGGTGCTCTGAGAGAGCTCGAAATGCTCCAGTCAGGGCAGGCCACCCGTGCCAAACGGGCTGGACGCTACCTCCAAACGAAACCATAATGGTTCCACTGCGGTTGGAGACTGACATGCCCACAACCTTGACCCTGAAGAACATTCCCGACGCGGTGTACGAACGGCTGCGTCATTGCGCGCAACTCAACCGTCGCAGCATGAACAGCGAAGCCATCGTGTGCCTGGAGGCGATGCTTTTGCCCGGCCACGTCGCGCCTGCAGACAGGCTGGCGCGCGCGCGCGCGCTGCGGGCTGCGTTGCCCAAGGGAAAGTTCCGGGCGCGCGACATTGACGCGATGAAGCGGGAGGGCCGCTCGTGATCGTGGTGGACACGAACGTGGTGGCGTATCTGTATCTGCCAGGCGAGTACACCGAGGCGGCGGAAGCGCTGCTTGAACACGATTCCGATTGGGCAGCGCCTGTGCTTTGGCGCAGCGAATTGCGCAACATACTCGCCGGATATCTGAGGCGGAGGATGTTGACGTTCGACCAGGCTTGCAGCCTGCAAAAGGAGGCGGAGAGCCTGCTCAACGGATCGGAGTTCGAGGTCGATTCTGAGTCGGTACTCGGCTTGGTTCGCGACAGCGCTTGTTCAGCGTACGACTGCGAATTCATCGCGCTGGCCATCAAACTCGACAGCATGCTCGTGACCGTGGACAAGAAACTGCTGAAAGCTTTCCCGACACGTGCGGTGGCGCTGACAGCGGGCTGATGTTTTGCCGAACCCGGCGACGCCAGAACGACGCCGCCTCAAGCCTTGCCCTGACTCGCCACGGCCCGCGCCGCCGCCGCGGCAGCTTCTGCATCACCCAGGTAGTAGCTCTTGAGCGGCCGAAGATCCGCATCAAGCTCGTACACCAGCGGAATGCCGTTGGGGATGTTCAACCCGACGATGGCGTCGTCGCTCACGCCGTCCAGGTACTTGACGAGCGCGCGCAGGCTGTTGCCGTGCGCGGCAATCACGATGCGTTCGCCGCGGCGTATCGCCGGGGCGAGGGTGGCGTTCCAATACGGGAGCACGCGCGCCACCGTGTCTTTGAGACATTCCGTCAACGGCACCTGTTCAGGCGCCAGGCGCGCATAGCGCAGGTCGGTGCGCTCGCAGCGTGGGTCATTCGCTTCGAGTGCGGGCGGCGGCGTGTCGTAGCTGCGGCGCCAGGCGAGCACCTGGGCGTCGCCGTACTTGCGCGCGGTCTCGGCCTTGTTCAGG
Organism: Rhizobacter sp.; assembly: GCA_031396305.1. Lineage (GTDB taxonomy): Bacteria > Pseudomonadota > Gammaproteobacteria > Burkholderiales > Burkholderiaceae_C > JAEMQF01. Next base: position 8,080 of record JANNKM010000155.1, on the reverse strand, counting down.
CCCTGCAACGCGCCGTAGTGACGCTCATTGAGCTGCCACGCGTTGATCACGGGCAGCCAGGTGCGGTCCAGTTCATCCAGGGCGTGCCACAGCGTCCAGATCGCGCGCTTGAGCACCGACGTGTACGCCACGTCGAACTCGTAGCCGTCTTGGCGCAGCAGGCGCCCGGCCTCACGCGCCTGAGCGACGCCGGTGGGCGTGAGCGGTACGTCGGTCCAGCCGGTGAAGCGGTTTTCCAGATTCCACGTCGACTCACCGTGGCGGATCAGTACGAGTTTGTGCATGCGAACGGGGCCATGGTGCCCGGAAAGTGCGGGTTTGCGTGGATCGAATCGAGCGCGAAGGCTGGAATTCTATAATCCACAGCTTCGCGCTTTCTGGTGTCACTCCTTGAACTCCTTCAGTCAGTTCCTCATCGAAAACTGGGTTCTGTTCCTCGCCGCGTTCTCCTCCGGCGCATTGCTCGTGTGGCCGATGGTGAACAAGAACGCTGGCGGGGCCAGCAAAGTGTCGCCCACGGAGGTTGTGCAACTCATCAATCGCGAAAAGGCGGTGTTGATTGACGTGAGCGAAAGCGCCGAATTCGCAAGCGGCCATGTCGCCGGCGCGAAGAACGTTCCACTGGGCGCGATCGATGCGAGCAATGACTTGCCGAAGAACAAGGCCTTGCCGCTGGTGCTGGTGTGCCCCACCGGCGCGCGCGCGTCACGCGCGGTCGGGATGCTGAAGAAGCGCGGTTTCGAGAAGACGCGCGTGCTCGCCGGCGGCCTGCGTGCCTGGCGCGAGGCGAACCTACCGATCGAAAAGTCCGCCTGATTCCCGTCCCTGTCCGCGAGCCCGACATGCAAGCCGTCAAGATGTACACGACCGAGGTCTGCCCGTTCTGCATACGCGCCAAGGCGCTGCTGAAACAGCGCGGTGTCGGGACGATCGAAGAGATTCGGATCGACGTGGACGCGCAGGCGCGCCAGGTCATGATGGAGTCCACCGGCAGGCGCACCGTGCCGCAGATCTTCATCGGCGCCACGCATGTGGGCGGCCACGACGACCTGGTCGCACTGGATCGCAGCGGTGCGCTTCTGCCCTTGCTTGCAGGCAGCGCCAGCTGAATTCGCGGCACGCGCCGTAGTGCATTTGCGCCGTGGGAAGCAGCGCATAATTCAGCCCCACCAGCCCGCGCCAGCACGGTCCGCGGGTTTTTTCATACCGAACAAGAAGCGAGATTCGCATGGCCGAAGAGACCCCGAGCCCCGTGTTTCAGATTCAGCGTCTGTACCTGAAGGATCTGTCACTCGAGCAACCCAACTCGCCGCAGATCCTGCTCGAACAGGCCGCACCTCAAGTCGACATCAACCTCGCACTGGGTGCGACGACGATCGCCGAGGCCATCTACGAAGTCACGGTCACCGCCACGGTCACGACCAAGGTCAACGACAAGGTGCTGTTCCTCGTCGAGGCCAAGCAGGCCGGCATTTTCGAGATCCGCAACATCGCGCCGGATCAGGTGCAGCAGATCGTCGGCATCGCCTGTCCGGGAATCGTCTATCCCTACTTGCGCGCGATCGTCTCCGACGTGTGCACGCGCGCGGGCTTCCCGCCGGTGCTGCTGACGGAAGTGAACTTCCAGGCGATGTTCGAGGCGCAGCGTGCCCAGGCCGCTGCGGGCAACGGCCCCGACACGAGCGCAGTCGCGCATTGACGTTGGCGCGGCGGCGATGCAGGCCGCCGGGAAGCACGCGATGAACCTGACCGTCCTGGGTGCCGGCGCGTGGGGAACGGCGCTGGCCGTCAGCGCCAGCGCCCGGGTTCCGACCCTGCTGTGGGCGCGCGACGCTGATCAGGCGCAGCGCATGAATTCGCTGCGCTGCAATCGGCGCTATCTCGACGCGATTGATCTGCCGGCTGCGCTGCGGGTGAGCTCTGACTTCGACGCCGCCCTGGCGCACGCGTGGGGCGGCTTGATCGTGATCGCGACGCCGATGGCGGGGCTCGAGCCGATGCTGCGCCGATTGCCAGTGGATTCGGGCGCCGTTCTCTGGTTGTGCAAGGGGTTCCAGGAGGGCAGCGGTTGGCTCGGGCATGAAGTCGCGCAAGCCATCTGCCCGCAATTGCACGTGGGGGTGCTTTCGGGCCCGAGCTTTGCGCTCGAAGTGGCGCGTGGTCAGCCCACCGCGCTGGTGGCGGCCAGCACTCACGAGTCGGTGCGCGAGCAGGCGGTGCAGCTGTTGCACAGCGACGTGCTGCGCATCTACACGTCGAATGATCCCATCGGCGTGGAAGTGGGGGGGGCGGTGAAGAACGTGCTCGCGATCGCCACCGGCATCGCCGATGGCCTGGGCCTGGGCCAGAACGCACGCGCCGCGCTCATTACCCGAGGCCTGACCGAAATCACACGCCTGGGGCTTACGCTGGGCGCGCGCGCCGAAACCTTCACCGGTTTGAGTGGCCTTGGCGACCTGGTGCTCACTGCCACCGGAGATCTTTCGCGCAACCGCAAGGTGGGCTTGGCTCTGGCGCAAGGGCTGGCGCTGCCGGAGATCCTGCGCGACCTGGGCCATGTCGCAGAAGGCGTCTACAGCGCAGCGATGGTGTTGCAGCGCGCCACGGCGCACGGCGTGGACATGCCGATCACGCAGGCGGTGGTGGCAGTGCTTGTCGGAACGCTGACGCCCCGTCACGCGGTGGAGCGATTGATGGGTCGCGAGGCCAAGGCTGAAGCTTGACGCTCGACGTGGCTGTCGAGGGTGCCGCAGCCGCTCGCCCCGCCTCTGGTTGATCACGTGCCCCCGCTGTAGCCGATCTGGCGCCAGGCCTCGAACACGGCCACGGCCACCGCATTGCTCAGGTTGAGGCTGCGCTGGCCGGAGCGCAGTGGCAGACGCAGGCACTGCTGGGGCTCGAAGGACGCGCGCACCGTCTCGGGCAGGCCGGCGGTCTCTGACCCGAAGATCATCCAGTCGCCACGCTGCCAGGCCGGCTCATCGAAGCGTCGTGTCGCGCGCGTGGTGAAGGCGAAGCGGCGTGCCGGCGACGCGCCAGCGGCCGCGGCTTGCATGTGGGCGAGCAATGCCGACCAGGATGAATGGCATTGCACGCTCGCGTACTCATGGTAGTCGAGCCCGGCGCGCTTGAGCTGACGATCGTCCATCGAAAAGCCCAGCGGCTCGATCAGGTGCAAGGCACAACCGGTATTGGCGGCCAGGCGGATCACGTTGCCCGTGTTCGGCGGGATTTCCGGATGCACGAGCACGATGTTGAACATGGCGGTTTGCGAGTTCAACGGTCCGGCCGCGGCGTGCGCGCGAGCACCCAGACGTGCACGCTGGCCGCACCCGCCTGGAGCAAGGTGCGCGAGACTTCAGCCGCGGTCGCGCCGGTGGTGAGCACGTCGTCAACGACAGCGATGGTCTTGCCGCGCAGTTCCGCCAGGCGCAACGGCTCGACCGCGAAGACGCCGCGCACGTTCGCAGCGCGTGCGCCGGGCGCCAGCGCCAGCTGGTGCGGTGTGTCGCATGTGCGCAGCAGAAGATGTGGGTCGCTTGCGCAGTGCAACGTCTTGCCGAGCAGCCGGGCGATCTCCCAGGCCTGGTTGTAGCCGCGCTCCATCAAGCGCTTTGCGCTCAGCGGCACCGGCAGCAGCAGATCGGGTGGGTCGACGCCCGATGCGTGAATCGCATGCAGCAACTGGCGCGCCAATGCTGGCGCGAGGTCCAACGCGGCATTGAACTTGAAGCGCGCGATCAGGCGGTCCCAGGGCGCTGCGTAGTCAAACGCAGCGACTGCGCGCGCGTAGGGCGGCGGGTCCAGCAGGCAGGCACCACAAAGCGGGGTGGCGGCCGGAGCTTGGATGGCACATCTCGCGCAGCGAGGTTGCGGCGCAGCCCAGCGACTCGAGCAGTCGGCGCAGACGCGCTGCTCGCCCCAACCGTGGCACAACGCGCACAGGCTGGGCAGGCGCGGCGTGGCGAATCCGGACCGCAGAAGAGGGGAGAACAGCACGGCTCAATATACTGCCCCGGCATGGCGCGCATTCCCCCTGAACCGCAGCGAGCGTTGGACCGCGCCGCCATCCAGGCCACGTTGCGCCGCGCCGCGCGCGCCGCGCAACCGCCATGGTTGCACATCGAGGTGGCCAGGCGCATGGCGGAACGGCTCGCCGTGATTCGACTGCAGCCGCAATGGCTGCTCGACTGGTGGGGCTTCAGCGGCGCGGGCGCCGCGGCACTCGCCGCGACGTACCCGAAGGCGCACCGCATCATCGTCGAGCCCACAGCTGCTCTGGCGCAGCGCAGTCGCGACGCGGCGAAGTCGGCTTGGTGGACGGTACAGCGCTGGCGCGGCGCGGGGGTTGACGTTCTGCTCGACGGCCCGGGCCCCCACGAGGTGCCTGGCCTGCCGCACGGCGCGCCCCTGATCTGGGCCAACATGATGCTGCACTCCGAGCACGACCCGCCGGCCCTGTTCGCACGCTGGCATGAGTTGCTGCAAACCGAAGGCGTCGTCATCTTTTCCTGCCTCGGCCCGGGAACGTTGCGCGAATTGCGCAGTCTGTACGCGCGTCTCGGCTGGCCGGCGCCGACTCCTGACTTTGTCGACATGCACGACCTGGGCGACATGCTCGTGCACGCTGGCTTTGCCGGCCCCGTGCTCGACCAGGAGACGTTGACGCTGCACTGGGCGAGCCCGCAGGCGCTGCTCGCGGAGTTGCGCGGTCTCGGTGTGAACGCGGCACCTGAGCGCCTTCCGGGACTGCGCACGCCGCGCTGGCGCGATCGCCTGGTCAACGAGCTGCAGGCACTGGCCGGACCCGACGGCCGCCTGCGCCTGAGCTTCGAGGTGGCCTATGGCCACGCCTTCAAGGCAGCGCCGCGTGTTCGGCACGACGAACCCACACGCGTGTCGCTCGCTGACATGCGGGCGATGGTGCGTTCACGCAACACCGGGCGGCCTGTCTGATCGCGCTTCGCCTGGACTCGACCCGGGGCGCGCAGAACTGTGGGCTAAAATGCGCCGCGTTTCGAGGCCGGTCGGCCCGCAACGAGTGAGCCGGGTGATTCTCGGCAGCGCTTGTATCCGATCAAACTGTCCGATGCATACGACGATTCCGTTTCCAGCCGACCGCGAATGATCCCAACAACTTCTGTGCAGTTCATCGGCCGCGACACCGCGACCGACGGCTTGCGCTTTGGGCAAGAGTCGTCTGCTCCCATGGACGCGAGCGCTGCGGCGCCGCAGGATTGGAGCGTGCGCTGGCAGCTCAAGCGAAACTGCTCATTGGCGCCGCGCCAGTTGTTCATGTGCTACCTCGGTCTGTGTCTGTTGTCGCTGGCGATTGCCGCCGGTTTCTGGTCGGTCGGCGCGTTCATGGTGTTGCCCTACGCGGGTGCCGAACTGCTCGCGGTCGGCCTGGCGCTGTTCGTCTACGCGCGCCACGCCGCCGACAACGAATCGATCCGCCTGGCCCGCGGCCGGCTGGTGGTCGAGTACTTCTGTGGCCGCCACATCGAACGCGTCGAATTCACACCGGCCTGGGTTCGAGTCGAGCCCGAGCACGGCGATCGTTCATTGATCGAGCTGTCGGGCCAGGGACGAAAGATTTCCGTCGGACGTTTCGTGCGCCCCGAACTGCGCCGCGAACTTGCCGATGAACTGCGTTGGGCGCTGCGCCGCTGGAGCCACGGCGCGGCCGCCTGAATCCATTCAGATCACGACCATCCTGGACATGAGAACCCCTGAAGCGAAGAGCATGAAAACGATACTGACAATGAAGAATCTCTGTCACCGCATGGGGCAGGCCAGCCTGACGCTCGGCGCGTTGTTCGCCACGCATGTCGCGCTGGCTGTCAAGGACCTGCCGGGCGGCCCGGCGGTGAACCAGCTCGACCTGCACGAGCCGGTGACACAGATCGCCGCCGACCAGCGCTCGCTGCACAACTTCATGATGGTGCTGTGCACCGTGATCTTCGTGCTCGTGTTCGGCGTGATGTTCTATTCGATCTTCAAGCACCGCCGCTCCAAGGGCGCGAAGGCGGCCAACTTCCACGAAAGTGTGAAGGTCGAGATTGCCTGGACCGTCGTGCCCTTCATCATCGTCATCTTCATGGCGCTGCCGGCCACCAAGACCGTGGTGGCGATGAAAGACACGAGTTCGGCGGACCTGACGATCAAGGCCACCGGCATTCAGTGGAAGTGGGGCTACGACTACCTCAAGGGCGAAGGCGAGGGCATCGGCTTCATCTCGACGATCGACGCGAAGCAGCGCCAGATGTCCGACTCCGGCAAGCCCTCCGGCGACGACTACCTGCTCAAGGTCGACAACCCGCTCGTCGTGCCGGTGGACCAGAAGATCCGCATCATCCTCACCGCCAGCGACGTAATCCATGCGTTCATGGTGCTGTCGTTCGGCATCAAGCAAGACGCCATCCCAGGCTTCGTGCGTGACACCTGGTTTCGCGCGACCAAGACCGGCGACTACTACGGTCAGTGCGCCGAGCTGTGCGGCAAGGAACACGCCTACATGCCGATTCACGTGAAAGTGCTGTCCAAGGCCGACTACAGCGCCTGGGTCGACGGGCAAAAGAAGAAGATGGCCGCGCTCGCGGATGACCCGAACAAGACGTTCGCGCTCGAGGAACTCGTCGCGCGGGGCGAAAAGGTGTATGCCGCCAATTGTTCGGTGTGTCATCAGCCCACCGGCAAGGGACTCGGGCCATTCAAACCGCTCGACGGCGCGGCCGTCGTGCTCGACGCGGACAAGAGCAAACAGATTGCCGTGCTGCTGAACGGCCAGAACAACGGCACCATGCCCGCCTGGAAGCAGCTCAGCGACACCGAGCTGGCGGCGGTGATCACCTACACAAAGAACAGCTGGTCGAACAAGACGGGTCAGGCCGTGCAGCCTGCTGAAGTCCTGGCCGCCCGCAAGTAGTACCCCCCGCATTTTCAGCACCGAGCCTACAGAGACACCCGACATGAGCGCAGTTCTGGACAAGCCCCACAGCGGCCACCACGCCGACGACCACGACCACCACGGTGCCCCGTACGGTTGGCGCCGCTGGCTCTACGCGACGAACCACAAGGACATCGGCACGATGTACCTGGTTTTCGCATTCACGATGTTCATGGTTGGCGGTGTGCTCGCCCTGGGCATACGCGCCGAGCTGTTCCAGCCGGGCCTGCAGTTCGTGAACCCGCAGCTCTTCAACCAGCTCACCACGATGCACGGCCTGATCATGGTGTTCGGCGCCATCATGCCGGCCTTCGTGGGCTTTGCGAACTGGATGATTCCGTTGCAGATCGGCGCGCCCGACATGGCGTTCGCGCGCATGAACAACCTGAGCTTCTGGCTGCTGATTCCCGCCGCGATCATGATTGTCGGCTCGTTCTTCATGCCTGGTGGTGCGCCGGCCGCGGGCTGGACGCTCTATGCGCCGCTGACGCTGCAGATGGGTCCGTCGATGGACGCCGGCATCTTCGCGCTGCACATCCTGGGCGCGAGTTCGATCATGGGCTCGATCAACATCATCGTGACCATTCTGAACATGCGCGCGCCGCGCATGTCGCTGATGCAGATGCCGCTGTTTTGCTGGACCTGGCTCATCACGGCGTTTCTGCTGATCGCCGTGATGCCGGTGCTCGCCGGTGCGATCACGATGACGCTGACGGACCGCCACTTCGGCACCCACTTCTTCAACCCCGCCGGCGGCGGCGATCCGGTGATGTACCAGCACATTTTCTGGTTCTTCGGTCACCCCGAGGTCTACATCATGATATTGCCGGCCTTCGGCATCGTCAGCGCCATCATCCCGGCCTTCGCTCGCAAGCGCCTGTTCGGCTACACCTCGATGGTTTATGCGACCGCGTCGATCGCGATCCTGTCGTTCATCGTGTGGGCACACCACATGTTCACCACCGGCATGCCGGTGACGGGCCAGTTGTTCTTCATGTACGCGACGATGCTGATCGCGGTGCCCACCGGCGTGAAGATCTTCAACTGGTTGGCGACGATGTGGCGCGGCTCGATGACCTTCGAGACGCCGATGCTGTTCGCGGTCGGCTTCATCTTCGTGTTCACGATGGG
>JANNKM010000120.1:0-16907 GCA_031396305.1 Rhizobacter sp. | reverse complement strand
TCGTGATCGACGCACGCGACCAAGTCGTGTTTCCCGGCCTCGTGAACACGCACCACCACATGTTCCAGGCGCTGACGCGCGTCGTGCGCCCGGCACAGGACTGCGAACTGTTCGACTGGCTGCGCACGCTGTACCCGATCTGGGCGCGCCTCACGCCCGAGATGGTGCGCGTGTCCACGCAGACCGCGATGGCCGAGCTGCTGCTGTCGGGCTGCACGACGAGCAGCGACCACCTCTATCTGTTCCCGAACGGCGTGCGGCTGGACGACAGCATCGAGGCGGCGCGCGAGATCGGCATGCGGTTCCACGCGGCGCGCGGTTCGATGAGCGTCGGCGAGTCGGCCGGCGGCCTGCCGCCCGACAGCGTGGTCGAGCGCGAAGATGCGATCCTGAACGACAGCCAGCGCGTCATAGAGCGCTGGCACGACGCCTCCCGGTTCGCGATGCAGCGCATCGTGGTTGCGCCGTGCTCGCCGTTTTCGGTGAGCCGCGAGTTGATGCGCGATGCGGCAGCGCTGGCGCGCGAGCACCGGGTCCACCTGCACACGCACCTGGCTGAAAACGACTTCGACATCGTCTACACGCGCGACAAGTTCGGTTGCACGCCCGCCGAATATGCGGAACAGCTCGGCTGGGTCGGCGCCGACGTGTGGCACGCGCACTGCGTGAAGCTCGACGCCGCAGGCATCGCGCTGTTCGCCCGCACCGGCACCGGCGTCGCGCACTGCCCGGGCTCGAACATGCGGCTGGCCTCGGGCATCGCGCCGATCCGCGTGATGCGCGACGCCGGCGTGCCGGTGTCGTTCGCGGTAGACGGTTCGGCGTCGAATGACTCCGGACACATGCTGGGCGAGCTGCGCCTGGGCCTGCTGCTGCAACGCGTGGGGGTGGGAATGACACACGGCCCGGCGCACGGTCCGCGCGCGATGACGGCGCGCGAGGCGCTGGAGATCGCCACGCTCGGCGGCGCGCGCGTGCTCGGGCGCGACGACATCGGCGCGCTCAGCGTGGGCATGGCAGCCGACATCGTGAGCGTCTCGCTCAATGACGTCGGCCTGGCCGGCGCCGCTGACGACCCGCTTGCCGCGCTGCTGTTCTGCCACGTGCCGCGCGTGACGCACGTCGTCGTCAACGGCAAGGTGCTGGTGCAGGGTGGTGAGCTGAAGACGCTGGAGTTGCCGGGGTTGATCGAGCGCCACAACCGCCTGGCGGCGAGATTGCTTGCGGCTTGACTGGTGCGGCGCCGCTCCCTCGCACCCCCTCGTGGCAACCGTCATCCCGGCGCACGCCGGGATCCATGGCAGCGGGGCAACATTTCGTCGGGATGACGATACGAGGGAGTCGGTATTGGCCTGCTTGCTCCGGATCAAGCCTCACGCTGCCACCACGCCAGTCCGTCGGCGTCGGCCAGGCTCGCCTGCAGGAATCCGATGAACGTGGCCACCTTCGACGGCAGCATCTTGGGAGAAGGATAGACCGCGTGCAACTCCTGAGCCGGCAGCGCGAAACCCCGCAGCACTTCGCGGATCGCGCCCGCGGCGACGGCTTCGCGCGCCACATACCAGGGCAGCACGGCCACGCCGTGGCCGGCCTGCGCGGCGGCGAGCACGGCTGAAAGATTGTTGCTGCGCAGCGGGCCGCGCACCTGCACCGTGGTCGTGTGGCCCTTTGCGTCGTTGAACTGCCAGCGATCGTCGCCTTGCACGCTGCTGTACACCAGGCAGGCGTGGCGACTCAAATCACCCGGTGTGCGTGGTTCGCCTTGGCGCTCCAGATACTCGGGCGCCGCTGCCGCAAGCCAGGGGTTCACGCCCAGGTAGCGCGAACCCAGCGTCGAGTCGGCCAGCCGCCCCATGCGCAGCGCGATGTCCACACCCTGCTCGACGAGGTTCACATAACGATCGTCGAAGCTCAGGTCGATGCTGATGTCGGCATGTTCGCGCATGAAGCGCAGCGCCAGCGGCGTCACGACGCGCCGGCCGAACGCGACTGAGGTGCTGATGCGCAGCGTGCCGCCCAGGCGCGACTGCAACAGTGTCGCCAGGTTGTCGGCTTCGTCGACCTCACGCTGGATCGTTTTGCACTTTTCGTAGTAGAGCAGGCCGATTTCGGTGGCACTCACTCCTCTTGTATTCCGGTTCAGCAGGCGCGCGCCCAGGTGTTCTTCCAGCGCCGCGACATGCTTGGTCGCGGTGGGCTGGGTGATGTGCAGATCTTGCGCAGCCTTGCTGAAACTGCCGCTTTCGACGATGCGGATGAAGAGCTGTATGCCGGCGATGCGATCCATGGAGGGGGCGCGCCGAGATTGAGGCGGCGCACGTTGCGCGGCGCATGGTAGCGCCTGGCGCGCGCCTGACGATGGCCCGCTACTGCGCGGCCGGCGTGTCGGTGATGATCTCGGCGTAGTTGAACATCGGCAGCGGCGGCGGGAGTTTCAGCTTCTCGGCTGCGCTGATGCGGATCTGGTACGAGAAGCGCTTCAGAGTCTCGATCGCAATCTCCGAGGGCTGCTGCTTGCCTACCAGGATCTGCTCCGCCTTGTGCGCGGTGAATTCGCCGACGCTGTAGTAGCGGCTCACCAGGCCGGACAGGGCGCCTGCCTGCATCAGCTGCTCGGTGGAAGCGAAGGTGGGCAGACCGATCTCCATCGCCGCCGGAATGATGGTGTCTTGCGCCAGCGTGCCGAGAAAACTGTCAGGTGGCAGGTACAGCCACTGCGCCTTCGCTTCTTTCAGTTCGCGCACCAGGTCGGCTGCACCCTCCGCAGTGACCTTGCGGTTCGCGTCCAGACGGAACGTGCGCTCCACCGTGTCGAACTTGCGTTCGCGGCCCAACTTGCGAATTTCCTCCAGCACCACGACCGAGTTCTTTTCCGTCGGCGTGTACAGCACACCCAGCGTCTGGAACGGGCGGTACGCCGCCATCGCCTGGATCTGCGCCGCCACCGGCGCGACGTGCACGACGCCGGTGACGTTGTGGCGCGTGTTCGCTCCTTCGGGAACGATCTTCGCCAGCGCCGGTGCTGCGACCAGCGTGAACACGACGGGAATGTCGGAGATGTGCTGGTTCGCGATCACGCCGTCGTGCGGGCCGATCACGCCCAGCGTGACCGAAGTGCCCCAGGTGTAGATCAGGTCCGGCTTGGTGGCGCGGATTTCCTCAAGGAACCCCGCCATGCGCGCGGGGTCGCGGTTCAGGTCGCGGTAAATGATCTGTACCGGGATCTTGCGCGACGCGAAGAAATCGGCAAAGCCCTTCTCGACGTCCGTCATGCCGCGAAACGTGATCGCGTAAATGCGAAACGGCCGGGCGGTCACCCGCTTTGGAGCGGCCGCAGTTGGCGGTGTGTCCAGCACTGCAAGTGCGCTGCCCGGCAAGGCAGTTGCCATGGCGGCGGCGAGCCAGCGGCGGCGTGACAAGGGTTCGATCATGGTGAGGCTCCTGGAGCGAGGTAATTCGGATAGTGGCTTCACACCTGGGCGCTGGCCAGGTTTGGCTCGAGCGGGCGGCGTGTGGCAAGCAAGAACAGCAGGCCGCACAGCGCGACCCCGAGCCCTATCAGCATGAAACTGTTGCGGTAGCCCAGCGTGAGCACCAGCGTTCCGGCAATCAGTGGGCCCGCGGCATTGCCCAGCCGCTCGAGCAGGCGATACACACCGTACACGGCGGGCTCGCTCATGGCCTGAACTTCCGCTTCGCAATGCACGCGTACAAGCGCAGTCTGGGCGGCGATCGACAGCGACTGGCCGAGGCCGAGCAGGAAGATCGCTGCGAACACCCAAAGCACGCCGCCGCTGAACAGCAGCAGCGCTCCGCCCGAGCCCGAGATCATCAGACCGGCGGCGACCAGGTTTTCCATGCGGCTGCGCGTCGTCGCCAGCGCCGCGGCGATGGGTGCGCCCAGCACCATCACGACCGCGTAGGTCATCAGGACTCGCCCGACCACCGACTGCGAACTGCCCTGCTCGAGCAGGTACAGCGGCACGAGGTAGAAACACATGCCCGTCAGCAAAATCTTCGCCGGCATGGCGGCGAGGCCGGTGAGCGTCATGAAGCGGCGATTCAGCAGCAGCGTGCCGATTTCCCTCAGGCGCGGCGCGCGTGACGTGGCGGATTGCGGGTCGGGCACCGCAGAGTCAGGCAACTGCGCGATCGCCACGATCGACAGGATCGCCAGCAGTGCCGCGACGACAAGGGTTAGACGCTCACCGATGTTGTCGGCCAGGATGCCGCCGATCGATGGCCCGCATACCGACGCCACCATGATCGCGCCGACGAACAGCGCAAAGCTGCGCGCCCGGTCGGCCCCGGCGGAATGTTCCAGCACATGAGCCTGTGCCGCGACAAAGACCATGGCGTAGCCCAATGCGCACAGCGAGCGCCACACCAGCAGATCGAGCACGCTGCCGGCGAACGCACTGGCAGCGAAACCGAATCCGGCAATGCTGGCGCCGACCAGCATCGCGTGGCGGTGCCCGACACGCTGGCTGTACGCGCCCAGGAAAGGCTGGGCGAGCGCGACGATGAGCATGAACAGGGCGATCGGCAAGCCGACCACGATCTCGGGTGACAGCCACGGAACCGGGACGAGCAGGCTTTTCACATAGCCGGGCAGGAACGGTCGCGTCAGCTCTTCGGCGAGGATGAACACGAACAGCGGCGCGCGCACCTTGGCGAGCATGCCGGTGTCGGGCTGCTCGCTCGGATCGGCAGCGCCGAATCGGTAGCGCTCGCGCAGGCGTTGCAGGCCGATGCTGGCCGCCGCCAGACCGGGCGGGCGCTCGTGGGCGGGCGCACGCCGCCCGGCTTCGATCTCGCGGGCGAGCACTTGACACGCCGAATTGACGCGTTGACGCAAGCCCTCGAGCATGCGGTACACGGCGCCGAAGGCCATGTCGCCGGGGGTGGCGCGCAGCGCGGCAAAGTTGCCGGCGCCGCCGCGCTCGATCGTTGTGCCGAGCGCCTTGAGCTCGGCCTCGAGCTTGGTGCCGGCGATGAAGTTGAGCAGTTCGAGCGTGAAGAACAGGGCCACGATGAGCACGACGAGCACGTCAAACAACATGTCCAGGATGATGCGGTCGACGAACCCCACGTCCACGCCAATGTGCAGCATACCCACGGCCTGGCGCGGTGTGGCGATGGGCATGCTGACCACGTACTGCGAGCCTAGCTGCTTCGTCGTCGGCGCATGGTCCGGGCCCGCAGTTGCGGCGGCCAGCACGTCAGGTCCGCGAAAGTGGGCTGCGGCGCCGGGGGGCGCCTTGAAGCGCTCGTAGAGCACCGCGCCCGTGGTGTCGGTGACGGCGACATAGGCGATGTCGGGGATCACCCCCTTCAACTCGTCGAAGGTCTGCTCGACGCCGTAGAGCTCGCGAAAGTGGACGTTGTGCTCCATCGCCTTGAGCACGAGGTTGCGCGCCGATGTGCCGCCGCTGACGACTTGTTTGGCCATCTCCGGAACGAGTGCGCGCTCGAACCCGATGTGCGACAAATAGGCGCCCGCCGCCAGGGCCAGCATCACGACGAGCATCAGCACGCCGGTCAGGCGCAGGTAGATGCCACGCAGATAGCTCTGGTTCATTGGCGCTCGCCCCGTTCAAGTTCGCCGCGCAGCATCGTGATCTCGGCTTCGGCGCCGCGCACGCTGTCGAAAAAGCGCCGCAGCGCGCGCCCGAACAGGCTCTTGCGCAAGCTGGGGCTGGCCTGCGTGGGGTCGCCGGAGCGCACGGCCGCTTCCACTGAATCGAAATCGCGCGACACGCGCTCCATCATCATCACCAGGGCGAACGAGGCCACGACGGCCGCGACGACAAACACACCGAACGTGCTGAGCGCAAGCTGGCGCGCCACGTCAGAGGTCGCGGCCTTCACCTGTTCGTCGGAGTAGCGCAGCGCCAGGTAGCCGAGCACCAGGCCGAAGCTGTTGTGAATCGCGATGCCCGCTGCCGACTCGGTGCCGCGCTTGACGAACCAGTCTTTTCCGCCCGCCAGGCGTGCCGCGTGCAGCCATGTGGCTGGCACATTGCGTGCCGCCCGCAACTGGTCGGTGCTGTACAGCGGCTTGCCGTCGACGTCGAATACTTCGATGCTCAGAATCAGGTCGTCGGTCGCGCGTTCACGCTGCAGCGTTCCGGGCAGCGTGCCGAGGTCCGCGAACTGCATGCCCAGCGCCATCGACGACTGGATGCTGTTCTCGATCGAGCTGCCCGTCACGACGAGCCGTTCCTTGATGATGCGCTCGGCATGGCTGCGGTACTTGAAGAAATTCAGCAGCCCGGACATACCCACCGCGAACAGGCACACCAGCACGGCGACCAGAATCATCTGGGGTCGGGTGCTGTTCATATTGTCCTCATCGCCGGTTCTCCTTCGCAGCGCTGGCAAGCGCGGTCGGTTGCTCTCAAGCAAATGTGGCTTTGCCACTTTGCTTGCCCCCACAGGGGGCCGGGCTGGCCCGGCCCTGGGGGCGCTCAGATGTTTTCGGCAGGCCCGGGTGGAACTTGAACCGAAATCCGGCCGGCAGTGCCTGCACCAGATTACATGTGACTTTCTCGGCTCAAGCGCAGCGGGCCTTTGCCGATATCCAGCGCAACCATGAATAGACAACGAGGAGGAGTGATCGTGAGCGTTACCTGTTTGGCTTTCGATTGGAGTCGTCGATGAGGTCGTCCGTGAACACCGTCACGATTGCCCGCGACGACGCCACCGGCGACACCGTGCCGGCAGCGCTGTTTGACCTGGCGTGGGAGCCTCCCGTTCCCGGTCGCAGGCGCGTGCTGACGAATTGGAACGACTACCTTGCCGTGGCAAGCCAGATCGTCGGGCGTTTTCACGGCCAGTACAACCTGGGCCACTTCGATTACCACCACCCTGCGCGGCTGCAGCCGGGCACCGCCCGGCGCCTGAAGCGCCCCTACAAGGTCAGCGTCGCCTATACCGACTGGGGCCCGCCCGACGCGCCGCTGGTCATCTGTTGTGGCGGTGTGGCCAGTGTGGCGATGCGCTTCAATTACCTCGCCTCCGACCTGAAAGACGAGTTTCGGCTGATCTGCATGGATTGGGTCGGCCGCGGCCGATCCGGTTGGCTCGCCGCGGAAACGGACTACTCCCTGGCGACCTACGCCGAGCAGTTGCGTCAGATGATCGAGCACTTCGGTAGTGGGCCGGCCACCGTGCTCGGCTCGTCGATGGGAGGCAGCGCGGCGATCGAAGTCGCGGCGCGCCAGCCCAAGTTGATATCGCGCTTGATTCTCAACGACGTGGGCCCGCACATCGCGGCGCGGCGGCGGCGCCGCCGCGCCGAAACGCTGGCGCGCCACTATGTGTTCCGCGATCCCGCCGACATGCTGCGCCGCATCGGTGCGTCGCAAAAGAACGACGGGCCGGTGAGCGACGACATCCGCTTCAACCTCACGTTCCACCAGACGCGCTGGTCCGACGAAGAGGGCGGGCGCGTCTATCGACATGACGTGCGCGCGTTGCAGGCCTACCGCCGCGACGCGCAGAAAAGCCTGCACCAGTGGGAGCAGTGGGCGCGCGTGCGCTGCCCGATCCTGTTGATCCACGGCATGCAGTCCGACGTGCTGTTCGCGCCGACGATCCGGCGCATGTCGCGCGGCAAGGACGTGACGCTGATGCACCTGCCCGACACCGGCCACGCACCGCTGCTCGCCGACCGCAACCAGATCTCGTTCCTGCGCGACTGGTTGCTGGGCAACGGCGTGGCGCAGCAGGAATGGACGGTGCTGCACGGCCCGGCGCGCGAGCGCCATCCCGGCACGCCGATCAATTTTGCTCCGGGGCACGCGTTGCGCTGAACGCACGCACGAGCTCACCGAACGCTGCCCATGTCCACGATGCACCTCACCCTGCTGCGCCACGGCGCGACCGCCCCCAACCTGCAAGGCTTGCGCTGCGGCGGAGACCTCGACGCCCCATTAACAGAACTGGGACGCCGCCAGGCGAGCGAAGCGGCGCTGCGCATCCTCGAACTGCGCCTGGAGGTGGGTGTGATTCTTACCAGCCGCATGCAACGCACCCGCGAGACGGCGCAAATCGTGAGCCGCTTGCTGCACGGCGTTCCGATCGTGATCGAACCGGCATTCGCGGAGCGCAGGCTCGGGCAGTGGAACCTGCGTCCGATCGCGGAGAACGAGGCGGAGCTGATGCACGGCGTGACACCACCGGGCGGAGAGTCGAACCTCGAGTTCGTCGCGCGCGTCAGTGCGGCGGTCGAGGCGTTGCTGCCGCGCCTGGCGCAGCAGCCACTGCTGGTGGGCAGCAAGGGCATCGGGCGTGTCCTGGGTGAACTCGCGGAGTCGGGGCCGCAGCGCCGGCAGGCCCTGGGCAATGGCCAGCTCGCGCATTTCGATCTCACGGCATTCGCAGCGCGCCACGCGACGCTTTGCGCACCATGACGCCCGATGTGAAGCCCGCTCCCGCGTCGCCGCCCACCCGGCGGGTGCGCGTGCTGTTGGCGTTGGTGCTGACGGCGCTGGCATTCGACCTCGCCAACGTCCTGGCGCCGGGAGTCCTTTTCAGCGTGCCCGCGTCGGCGTTCGCGTTGCTGTTCTTGCTGGGCATGGTCTGGCTCGACCAAGTGACGCTGAATGCGCCGCAGGAGCCACCCCCGTCGGAGTTGCCCACACCGGCGGCGACGGTGCGGGTGAGCGTTCCGGCCAGCGTCAACGCGCCGATCGCATTTGTCGACACGCAGGGCGTGTGCAGTTTCGTCACACCCGCCCTGGCGCAGTGGTTGTTCCGTGCCCGCGATGAAATCGAGGGCCGCCCATTGACCGAGGCTTTCGGCCCGGTCAACGGCGCCGCGCTCGCGCCCAAACTCGAGCTGGCGTTGGCGGGACAAGCGCAACGCCTGCGCTTGTCCGCGCTGCAGCCCGACCAGTCGGTACAGACGTTGCAAATATTTATCCTGCCCGAGCAGGACGCGGCCGGCTCGACCAGCGGTTGCCAACTGTTCGCGGTGGACGTGTCGCTCGAACAAAGAGCCTTCGACTCGCTGCGACGCTCCGAGCGACGGCTGGCGCTGATCATGGACCAGATTCCGGTGACGGTGTCGTACATCGACGCCCAGCTTCGATACCGCTACATCAACCACGCGCAGGAGCAATGGCTCGGCAAGTCACGCGCCGAGGTGGTGGGCCAGCTCGTGCGCGAAGTGGTCACCAAAGAGGCTTGGGAAAATGTCGAACCGCGCCTGATCCAAGCTCTGGCCGGCGCCTCGGTTCCGCTGCACCGGCAGCGCATCGACCGCCTGGGCAGAACGGTCTGGCACTCGGGCCGGCACGTGCCCGACGTAAACGACGAAGGCGAAGTCGTCGGCGTCTACACCGTGTTCTTCGACACGACCGAGCGCGCCGAGGCCGAACAAGCGTTGGTGACGCGCGAGCAGGAACTGCGCCTGGCGATCGCCGCCGCGGAAAACGCGAGCAAGGCCAAGTCGGAGTTCCTGGCCAACATGAGCCATGAGATCCGCACGCCGATGAACGGGGTGCTGGGCCTGACGGAACTGTTGCTGGAGACGCCGCTCAACGACCAGCAACGCTCGTTCCTGGAGACGGTACGCAGCTCGGGAGAAGGGCTGCTCGCGATCATCAACGACATCCTGGATTTTTCGAAGATCGAGGCCGGCAAGCTCGAGATGGAAACGCTCGACTTCGACCTGTACCAGTCGGTCGAGGACGTGGTGCAGTTGCTTGCGTCGCGCGCCCTCGCCAAGGGCCTGGACCTGGTGACGCGCATCGACGAGCGCCTGCCGGCGGCGCTGCGCGGCGACCCGTTCCGCTTCCGGCAGGTGCTGACGAACCTGCTGGGCAACGCGTTGAAATTCACGCAGCACGGCCAAGTGGCCGTCGAGGCGGCGCTGGCTGAGGACGGGCGTCTTCACGTGACGGTGCGCGACACCGGAATCGGAATCTCGCCTGAAGCCTGCGCGCGCCTGTTCGCCCCATTCTCGCAGGCCGACAGCTCGACGACACGCCGTTTCGGCGGCTCGGGCCTGGGCCTGGCGATCACGCGCCACCTGGTGGAGATGATGGGCGGGCGCATCGGCGTGCACAGCGTGGAAGGCCAGGGCTCGAGTTTCTGGGTCAACCTGCCGCTGCGCGTGGCCACGAGCCTGCCGGTGGTGGCGCACCCCGGCGCGCTCAAGGGCAGGCGTGTGCTGGTGCTGGACGACAACCCGGTCAATGCCGAGATCTTCGAACACCACGCCGTCGCGGGTGGCATGCGCTGCCTGAGCGTGAACCACCCGCAGCAGGCACTGCAGTGCCTGCGCGATGCCTTGCGCGACGGGGATGGGTTCGACGTGGTGATCCTCGACATGAAGATGCCGACGATGAACGGGTTCGAGTTTGCCGCCGCCGTGCGCGCCGATCCCGGCCTGCGCACGCTGCCGATGCTGCTGGTGAGTTCATTGCACTCGGCCGACGCTGCAGCGCGGGCGCTTGAGGTCGGGATCGGCATGTGCCTGTCAAAACCCGTGCGCCGCCAGGACCTGCATCGCGCGCTGGCGCAATTGCTCGGCGGTGCACCGGCGTGCGACCTGCCGATCACGGTGGCCACGGCGGCGACGCGCATCCACGCGCGCGTGCTCATGGCCGAGGACAACGGTGTGAACCAGATCGTCGCGCGCAACATGCTCGAGTCGCTGGGGTGCAGCGTCGAAATCGTCGACAACGGTCTGAACACGCTGCGCGCGCTGCAGCGCGAAGCCTTTGACATGGTGCTGATGGACTGCCAGATGCCGGTGATGGACGGCTACGAGGCAGCGCGCGAAATTCGACGCTGGGAGCAGGCGCGGCCGAACCAGCGTCGCGTGCCCATCGTCGCATTGACGGCGAACGCGCTGCTCGGCGACGCCGACCTGTGCCGCGCCGCCGGCATGGACGACCACCTTGCCAAACCCTATTCGCGCAAGCAGTTGGGCGCGGCGATGGCGCGCTGGTTGCCCAGCCATCTGGTGGAACTGGGTGGAGGTTTCGATATGACGGTGCCTTCGCACCTGGCCGAGCTCGGCCGCGCGACTCAGCCGTCGCTACTCGCGCCGCTCGGCGCAAGCACTGAAGCTTCGCCGCCAGGTCCCGCCGCTCCTGCCACGATGCCGGGCGCGCTGGATACGAGGGCCTTGCACAACATCCGCGAGCTTGACGCCGACGGTGCAGTGCTGACCGAGGTGATTGCCATGTACCTCGACGAGGCGGCGCGCAACCTGAACCGCCTGAAGACCGCAGTGGAGTCGCAAGACGCGGGTGAGGTCGACCGCGCCGCGCACGCCTTCAAGTCCGCCAGTCTGAACGTCGGCGCGCTGCAGATCGGCGAGTTGTGCCGCAAACTCGAACGCCAGGGCAAGGCCGGTGAGTTGTCGGGCACTGTCGATCTGGTGCAGGCCATCGAGCGGCAGCTGGAACGGGTGCGGCCCTTGTTGCTGGCGGAAATGAGGCCGGTGCCATGAACCCGCACGGCCGCCACGGGCGACGCAGTGGCCCCTTCGGGTCCATGGGTTCATGCTTCCGCTCGGCGCGACGGCGCGCTCACCAATGATCTCCGTCGCACGCATCCTTGTCGTCGACGACGACGCCGCGTCGCGCTTGTTGGTGCGGGCCACACTGCGGCGGGCGGGCCTGGAGGTTCTTGAGGCGACCGACGGTGTGCAAGCGCTCGAGCAGATGCAGGCTGCGCTTCCCGACCTGGTGCTGATGGACGTGAGCATGCCCGTGATGGACGGCTTTCGCGCCTGCGAGGAACTGCGCAGACTCCCCGGCGGCAGCCGTGTGCCCGTCGTGATGATGACGGGACTGGATGACGTGAAGTCGATCGAGCGCGCGTTCGAAGTCGGCGCGAGCGACTTCCTGACCAAACCGATCAACTGGACGCTGCTGGCGCACCGCGTGCGCTACATGCTGCGCGCAAGCAGCGCGATCAACGACATCGAGCAACACCGGCGCCGCTTGTCGAATGCCCAGCGCATCGGCGAGATGGGCGACTGGGCGTGGGACGTGGCGCAGGACCGGATCACTCCGTCAGACCAGGCGTGGCGCATCCTGGGCGTTGACGGCGCGCACGGTGCGCTGTCCGTGGCCGGGCTCCTGGCCTGCGTGCACCCGGACGACGAACCCAGCGTGCGCGAGGCCTTTGGGCGCGCCATGACCGACGGCGGATCATTCGCGATCGAACACTGCATCGTTCAACCCGGGGGCGGCACACGCCACGTGCACCAGCAGGTGGAAGTACTGGAGCGAGATGCCCAAGGCCTGGCGCTGCACCTCGTCGGCGCCGTGCACGACGTGACGCGACGCAAGGACGCCGAAGATCAGATCCGGCGCCTGGCCTACTTCGACGCGCTGACCGGCCTGCCGAACCGTCTGATGTTCACCGAACAACTGTTCAGGGCGATCGCCAACGCCGACCGCAAGCGCGAACATGTGGCGGTGCTGTTCGTCGATCTGGATCACTTCAAGCGCGTCAACGACACCCTTGGCCACAGTGCCGGGGACGAATTGCTGAAGCTGGTGGGCACGCGCCTGGCGCACTCGCTGCGTCCCCTGGACGCCGTGAGCCGGGCTGGCGCGGAGCCGGCGGCGCACAGCATCGCCAGGCTCGGTGGCGACGAATTCATCGTCATGCTCGGCGAGCTACACGGCCCGATGGAAGCGGCACATGTGGCGAACCGGCTCGTCGCCGCGCTGGCGCAGCCGGTGAACATTCAAGGCACCGAGCTGTTCGTCAGCGCCAGCATCGGCGTGGCGATGTACCCCGTGGACGGGAATGACATCGACACCCTGCTGAAGAACGCCGACACCGCGATGTACCGTGCCAAGGAAACGGGGCGAAGCAGCGTACAGTTCTATGACGCGTCGATGAACGAGCGCTCGCTCGAACGCCTGGCGATGGAGACGCTGCTGCGCCGCGCCTTGGAGCGCGATGAATTCGTGCTGCACTACCAACCTCGGATATCGCTGGCCACTGGGCGCATCGTCGGCGCCGAGGCGCTGATCCGCTGGAAGCACCCGCAACGCGGCCTCGTATCGCCAGGCGAATTCATCGGTCTGGCCGAAGAGGCCAGCCTGATCATTCCGATCGGCAACTGGGCGATCGGCGAAGTATGCCGGCGTAGCGCCGCCTGGCGCAAAGCGGGTCTGAACCCGGGCCGCGTGGCGGTTAATCTGGCGGCGACGCACCTGCGCGAGCGTGGCCTGCCCGACCTGGTGGCCGCGACCCTGAAAGAGCACGCACTGCCCACCGGTTCGCTGGAGATCGAAGTCACGGAATCGATCCTGATGGCCGACCCCGAACTGAGCGTGGAAACGGCACGGCGCCTGAACGCGATAGGCGTGGTTCTCTCGATCGACGACTTCGGCACCGGCTATTCGTCGTTGAGCTACCTAAAACGCCTGCCGATCGCCGCGCTGAAGATCGACCAGTCCTTCGTGCGCGACCTGGCCACCGATGCGGACGACGCCGCGATCATCACTGCCATCATCGCGATGGCGCACACCTTGAAGCTGGAAGTGATTGCCGAAGGCGTGGAGACGCAGGCGCAGCACGCCTTCCTCAAGGCCCACGGCTGCGACGAATTCCAGGGCTTTTTCGCAAGTCGCCCGGTCGAGGCGGACGAGTTCGCGCGCCTGATCGAGCTGCAAGGGGCCCCGGCCGCAGTGACCTCGCTCGCCTGACGCGAAACTGCAATCTCCCTGCCCGTCATACCGGCGAAAGTGTCACCCCGTGCTCGACACGGGGCCGGTATCCACCGGTGCGATGTGCGCGCGGCCGGTCTGGGCGCGCTGCACGTGCGCAGCAGTGGATCCCGGCGTCCGCCGGGATGACGTAGGGGTGGTCGGGCGCGCCCCGATTCCCCGGTGGAATAGGTGTTATCACGCCGCTGGGGTTCCCAGCCGGCGCATGCCACGCCAACATCGCCTCCATCCAACTTGGAGGAGATGCAATGGCCCGCATGAAAGCTGTGATGGCAGCCGTACTGGTTCTGGAAAAGGAAGGCGTGAGCCAGGCCTTCGGCGTTCCCGGCGCTGCGATCAACCCGCTGTACGCAGCGCTGCGCGAGCGCCAGACGATTGCCCATGTGCTGGCGCGCCACGTCGAAGGCGCGTCGCACATGGCCGAGGGTTATACGCGAGCCAAGGCGGGCAACATCGGCGTATGCATCGGCACCTCGGGGCCGGCGGGCACCGACATGGTGACGGGCCTGTATTCGGCGCAGGCCGATTCGATTCCCATCCTGTGCATCACCGGTCAGGCGCCGCGCGCGCGGCTGCACAAGGAAGACTTTCAGGCGGTGGACATCACTGCAATCGTCAAACCGGTCACCAAATGGGCGACCACGGTGCTGGAACCTGCCCAGGTGCCGCGCGCATTCCAGCAGGCGTTCCATCTGATGCGATCCGGCCGCCCCGGGCCGGTGCTGATCGACCTTCCGTTCGACGTGCAGATGGCGGAGATCGAATTCGACATCGAAACCTACGAGCCGCTGCCGGTGTACAAGCCGCGCGCGACGCGCAAGCAGGCAGTCAAGGCGATCCAGATGCTGCAGGCAGCAGAGCGGCCGGTCATCGTTGCGGGCGGGGGCATCATCAACGCCGATGCCTCCAGCCTGCTCGTCGAATTCGCCGAGCTGACAGGCGTTCCGGTGATTCCCACTCTCATGGGGTGGGGCACGATTCCCGACGACCATCCGTTGATGGCCGGTATGTGCGGCTTGCAGACCTCGCACCGCTATGGCAACGCGACGATGCTCGCCTCGGACTTCGTGCTGGGCATCGGCAACCGCTGGGCGAACCGGCACACCGGCACGGTGGAGGTTTACACGAAAGGCCGCAGCTTCGTGCACGTGGACATCGAGCCGACGCAGATCGGCCGCGTCTTCAGCCCGGACTTCGGCATCGTCTCGGACGCGAAGGCCGCGCTCGAAGAATTCGTCGCGGTGGCGCGCGAGCTCAAGGCCTCTAGCCAGTTGCGCGACCGAAAGGAATGGGTCGACCAGTGCCGTGAGCGCAAGCGCACGATGCTGCGCAAGACGAACTACGAGGCGGTGCCGATGAAGCCGCAGCGCGTCTACCAGTGCATGAACAACAACTTCCCGCGCGACACCACCTACGTGACGACGATCGGCCTGAGCCAGATTGCCGGCGCGCAGTTCCTGCACGTGTTCGGCCCGCGCCAGTGGATCAACTGCGGCCAGGCCGGCCCACTGGGCTGGACGATACCCGCTGCCTTAGGCGTTCGCGCGGCCGACCCGAAGCGCACGATCGTCGCGCTGTCGGGCGACTACGACTTCCAGTTCATGATCGAAGAACTCGCGGTGGGTGCGCAGTTCAAGCTGCCCTACATCCACATGCTCGTGAACAACAGTTACCTGGGATTGATCCGCCAGAGCCAGCGCGGCTTCAACATGGACTATTGCGTGCAGCTCGGCTTCGAGAACATCAACGCGCCGGATCTGCAGGGGTATGGTGTCGATCACAAGGCCGTGGTCGAAGGCCTGGGCTGCAAGTTCGTGCGCGTCTACAAGCAGGATGAGATCAAGCCGGCGATCCAGCAAGCCAACGCCTGGATGGCGCAGTATCAGGTGCCGGTGGTGATTGAAGTCATGCTGGAGCGGGTGACGAATATTTCGATGGGCACCGAGATCGATGCAATCAACGAGTTCGAAGAACTCGCGCTGAACCCGAACGACGCACCCACGGCGATCGGCCTGCTCGATTGAGTGGCAAGGTAACGCACAATCGACACCTGTCGTCACCCCGGCGAACGCCGGGGCCCACTGCGTGACACGCTGCGAGTTCCAGGTGTGCCAGCGGCCGCATTCGGTGGATCCCGACTTGCGTCGGGATGACGTGCTTGCGCGACAGCTTGACTGACCCAAGGAGACAAACATGGCAACCGATTCACTCAAACTCGGCTTCATCGGCCTGGGCATCATGGGCGCACCGATGGCGGGCCACCTCATCAAGGCAGGCCATCAGCTCTTTGTGCACACGCGCAGCAAACTGCGCGCGGAGATCAAGGAGAGCAGCGCCAAGCAGTGTTCGAGCGCCCAGGCCGTGGCCGAGCAGGCCGATATCGTGTTCCTGATGTTGCCCGACACGCCCGATGTGGAGGCGGTGCTGTTCGGCGAAGACGGCGTGGCCGCTGGGCTCATGGCCAGCAAGGGCGGCCCCGAGGGCCGCGTCGGCAAGATGGTCGTCGACATGAGTTCGATCTCGCCGATCGAGACGAAGAAGTTCGCGGCCAGGATCAACGCACGCGGCTGCGACTACGTCGACGCGCCGGTCTCGGGCGGCGAAGTCGGCGCGAAGGCGGCGAGCCTGACGATCATGGTGGGCGCGAGCGACGCAGCATTCGCCCGGGTCAAACCGTTGTTCGAGCTGATGGGCAAGAACATCACGCTCGTCGGCGGCAACGGCGACGGCCAGACGTGCAAGGTCGCGAACCAGATCATCGTCGCACTGAACATCGCAGCGGTGAGCGAAGCGCTGGTGTTCGCCAGCAAGGCCGGCGCCGACCCCGCCAAGGTGAGGCAGGCTCTGATGGGCGGCTTCGCCGCGAGCCGCATCCTGGAAGTGCACGGCGAGCGCATGATCAAGCGCACCTTCAATCCGGGTTTTCGCATCGGCCTGCACCAGAAGGACCTGAGCCTGGCGCTGGCCGGTGCGCGCGCACTCGGCGTGGCCCTGCCGCAAACTGCCGGTGCCGCGCAACTGATGCAGAGTTGCGCCGCGAATGGCATGCAGGATCTTGATCATTCCGCTCTTGTGCGCGCACTTGAGTTGATGGCGAATCACGAAGTGGCGAAGGGTTGAGCGTAGTCATCCCGGCGCAAGCCGGGATCCATCGGTGGATCCCGGCTTGCGCCGGGTTGACACGCATACCCGCTT
>JANNKM010000113.1:0-15268 GCA_031396305.1 Rhizobacter sp. | reverse complement strand
CTCTTGTAGTGCGGCACGCGAAACACGAGGCGCTTGGTGCGCTGCCAGAAGCTGTTGCTGCCGGCCACCTCTTCGCGCCAGTAGCGGTCGGCGAGTTCGATGTTGCGTTTGAGATCGAGCTCGAATGCCGCCTTGCTGCCGGGCCCGCCGTTGATGAACAGACGCCCGTCGATGATGCGCCAGGTGTCGGCGTCGCCGCCCCAGGGAATGCCGTAGGCGATGCCATTCGCGCAGTAGCCACCGTACTCGGGCTGGTACTTCTGAGGGTTCGCGTCGAACAGCGCCTTGTGCTCAGCGCTGGCGAAGCGAAACGTCACGCCCTCGTAGACGCTCTTGAACTGGCTCGAGCCGAGCGCATGTCGGCCCTGGGTGAAATAGGCGACGACGTCGTGGCCCTTGAGCATCACCCGCGCGTCGTCGCCGTCGGCCACGGCATTCACCGGCTTGAGCGCTGAAGAAGGGTTCTGCGCGAGCATCGCGCCGCAACCGGCCAGCGCGACCGTGGCGCTGATCAGTGCGGCGAGCAAGAGGCGCGACGACGCGACAGTTTCTAGGACCATGGCACTGCTCCGGCGATGAAAGTGCGCGAGTTTCCCACGCTCGAAATCGGCACAATGGCGTCAGGCCCATCATCGGGCCAAGGAGACGGGCAATGCACTTACTCAGTGGCTTCGGTCGGTTTGTTGTCGCGGTCTTCGTGCTTGCACTTGTCGCGGGCGGCAGTGCCGATGCACAGTCGACTTGGCCCGACAAGCCGATCACGATGATCGTTCCTTTCCCGCCTGGCGGGGTGGCCGATACGGTGGCGCGGCCCGTCGCCGAAGCGCTGGGGCGCGAGTTGAAGCAAACCGTGGTGGTGGAGAACCGCACTGGCGCAGGCGGCGCGCTCGGCATCGCGCACGCCTCGCGCGCGGCGGCTGATGGCTACACGCTGCTGCTGTCGTTGTCGTCGATCTCGATCCTGCCCGAGGCCGACAAGCTGTTCGAGCGCAAGCCCGCGTTCACGACGAGTCAGTTCAAGCCGATCGCGCGCTTCACCGCGGACCCCACGGTGTTCGTGGTGCGTGCCGAGGCGCCTTGGAAGACGCTGGCGGAATTCATCCTTGAGGCGAAAGCCAAGCCCAGCGCCTACAACTACGGCAGCTCGGGCAACTATGGAACGATGCACGTGCCGATGGAAATGCTCAAAGCCAGCGCCGGGTATCGAATGACCCACATTCCCTACACCGGCGCCGGGCCGGCGCTCGCGGCACTGCTGGGTGGGCAGGTCGACGCGGTCGCCAGCGGGCCGTCGACGGTGGCGCAGCACATCAAGGCGGGCAAACTGCGGGCGCTGGCGCACTGGGGTGACCGGCCGCTCGCCAGCCTGCCCGACGTGCCGAGCCTCGCCCAACTGGGCCACGGCGCGCGATTCGCGCAGTGGTCGGGTCTGTTCGTCGCGGCGAATACCCCGGCCGAGATCGTTCTGCGGCTGCGCGACGCGGCGCGCCGCGTCGCGACCGACCCTCAGGTGGTGCAGGTCATCTTGCGCGCCGGCAGCCCGATCGAATACCTCGATGCGCCCGAGTTCCAGGCCTATTGGGACGCCGACGCTCAGGCCATGACGGCGGCGGTGCGCGCCATCGGCAAGGTCGAGTAGTTTCAGGAACGAGCGGCATGCTGCCCGGCACCCCTTTCCCCGCGCCGCCGCAACTCATGCCGATGACGCAGGTGCGCTGTGAAGTCGGCGCGCTCGTCAGCCTGGGCGTGGCCAAGCATGGTGAACGGCGCTACGTGCCTTTGCTCGGGGGCACGGTACGTGGGCCGGAGCTGAACGGCGCCGTCGTCGAAGGTGGCGTCGACTGGCAAGTCAATCGTGCCGACGGCGTGCTCGACATCGCGGCGCACTATGTGATTCGCGCCGATGACGGCGCCCTCATCGAGGTGCAAAGCGACGGGCTGCGCCACGGCCCGCCCGATGTGATGGCGCGGCTCGCGCGCGGCGAGGCGGTGCCGCGCGAGGCGTATTTCTTTCGCACCGTCGTACGCTTCACCACGGGTGCACCGGCGTGGCTGCACCTGAACAAGGTGCTTGCGCTGGCGGTGGGTCAGCGCCAGGCGGGCGCCGTGCTGCTCGATTTCTACCGCATCACTTGACCCGCCGCGCGGCGGGTCAAGTGCCGATCAGCCCGCCGTCGCTGCGCCGAATCACCACGGTGCTCGAACGCGGCCGGCCACCCGGCTTGTAGTCGGGCCAGTTCGAGAACTTCGTCGGGTTGGCCGGGTCGCTGCGATCGCTGGGTGACTCGCCCGGGTGCTGGACGTTGATGAACAGCGTGCGGCCATCGGGGGTGAACGTCGCGCCGGTGATCTCGCAGTTCACCGGGCCGGTCAGGAAACGCCGGATCTCCCCGGTGGCGCGGTCGCACGCCAGCATCTGGTTGTTGCCGATGCGCTCAAGCTCGCCTTTGTACATCTGGGTCGCGTGCATGTCGGTCTGGATCCACAGCACGCCGCGTGCGTCGAGCAGGAGCCCGTCGGGGCAGGCGAACATGTCTCCCTTGATATTGCCCTTCGCCTCGGCGCGCGGGTTCGCCGGGTCGCCGGCCAGCACCAGGTGGCTCCACCGCATCGTCAGGCCGTCGAAATCGCCATCCTCTTTCCAGCGGATGATGTTGCCCATCACATTGTTGGCACGCGGGTTCGCGGCGTCGACACCCGGCAAGTCTTTCGCGCCGCGCGAGCTGTTGTTCGTCAAGGTGCAATAGACCTCGCCGCGTTGCTGGTCGATGACGAACCACTCCGGCCGATCCATCTTCGTCGCGCCCAGCAAGTCGCTTGCCTGGCGCGACTTGATCAGCACTTCGCCCAGGTCGGCAAAACCGTTGGCCGCCGTCAGCGGCCCCTGACCCTGCGCGAGCGGGATCCACTGGCCGGAGCCGTCGACATTGAAGCGCGCCACATACAGCGTGCCGTGGTCGAGCAGCTCGCGGTTCGCCTGCGCGGCAGAGAGGCCGGCGCCGGCCGGGCGGACGGAATCGCGGCTGACGAACTTGTAGATGTACTCAAAGCGCGCGTCTTCGCCGGAATAGACCACGGCGCGCCGATCACGAGTCAGAGCCACCCACGCTCCTTCGTGGGCGGCGCGCCCGAGCGCAGTGCGCTTGACGGGCGTGGACGTCGGGTCCATCGGGTCGATCTCGACGACCCAGCCGAAGCGGTTGAATTCGTTCGGGTGCTTGACCGCGTCGAAGCGTTCGTCGTATTCCGGCCAGCGATAAAAACCGCTCTTGCGCAGGCCCCAGCGCTTCTGGTGCGCGTCGAGGTTGTCGCCGCCGTCGAAGTAGAACGCGAAGTTCTCTTCGCCTGACAGGTAGGTGCCCCACGGGGTCTGGCTACTTGCGCAATTGTTCAGCGTGCCCAGCACGGTGCGGCCGTGCGGATCGGCTGCGGTGCGCATCAGGGCGTGGCCGGCCGCCGGCCCGGCCACCGTGAACGCTGAATACGCCGTGAAGCGACGCGCGTAGCGCGACGGTCGCACGATCTGCCAAACGCCCTTGCCGGCGTCTTCGCGCCACTCGACCTCGATCACCGCGACACCATGCGCAGCCTGCGACTTGCGCACTTTCTCGGCGCTCCACGTCTTCAGGCCGTCGGGGTGCAGCAGGCCGTCGTCGGTGTACTCATGGTTCATCGCGAGCAGCCCGCGCCTTGAACCGTCAAGCGGGAAAAATTCGATGCCGTCGTGGTGCATGCCCATCTGCACAGCCTGATCGGCGGCGCTGTTGCTGCCATCGGCGCGCCAGGCCGGGCTGTTGCCGGGAACCCCCACCGGCTCGCCCCACTGCGCAAACGCGGTTGCGACATAGCCTTCCGGGACGACGAGGGTGTCGCCATGGGTCGGTGGAATCGCTTTGAAGCCCAGTAGCGGCCCGCTGCCGGACAGCGCCGCGCACCCCGGCAGCATGGGGCCGAACACGCCTGCTGCCAGAGCCGCCAGGCCGCCCTGGACGCAAAGGCGTCGCGAGGGGTCGCAGACCTGGTGAATGTTCGGGTTGGCCGAGGTGTTGCTCGACTCCATCGTCTCGAAATCTTTCGCCATCGTTGCTCCTGTGAGGCCTGGCATTCTGGGCAACCCGTGTGACAGTTGCGCGACTGCCGTGCGGGTTGCCGACTGTAGCGAATCAGCGTGCGAGTCGGGTCAGTTCCGCCTCAAGGTCGCGCGCCGTGTGCGGCGCGAGACCGGCGCGCCGCGCTTGCGGGGGGGCGCCGATGACGACGATCCGCACCGCGTCGGGCCCGAGTTGCACGCTGCCCCGAAGTTGCGCATCGCGCAGCAGATGCAGGATCAAAGGTCCGGCGTTTGCAAGGGCTTCCGCTGGCGCCGCGTCCTGAAGATCAGCCCCGGCAGCCGCCTCAAGCCGGGTCAGCCAATCCAGCAGCGGCGCATCGACGGCGCGCGCTTCGCCCTGACCGAGCCGCCAGGTCCAGCGTTGCGGCTGCGCGGCGATGCGCGAGCGCAGATCTGCAAGCATCTCGGCCGGTGCCGAGCGCTCCCGCAGCAGGCGGGTCGGGGCGGCTGCGGTCGCCGCGCCGCTTCCTCTTTCCGACGCTGCTGACTCCGCCGTACTGCCCAGCGAGTCTTGCGCCATGGCAGGCCGTGTTGCCGCGCGGGCCTGCGGCGGCGCGGACTCGGCGCGCATCTCCTGCGGCGCAACCGGAGGTCCCGCCTGCGCCGGCGCAGGAACGATCGACGCGGGAGCGTCGGCGTCGGCGTGCGTTTCCGGCTTCTTCTTCTCGAAGGCCTCGGCCTCTGCCTGCGGCGCTGCTCGCTGCGCTGCAGGCGGTGCGGCGGGCGCTCGGGAGGGCAGTTCTGCGGTGGCTGCCTTGCCCGCCTTCGCCAAGGCTGCGGCTGGCGCAGGCTCGGCTGGCGCACGCTCGACGCCCGGGCGCCGTGCTTGTGCGTTTTCCGAAATGGCGGTGCTGGCCGCGTCCGCAACTTTCGATCGCACTTCATCAGGCAGTGCAGGTGCGTCGAGCGCGCGCTCGAGCGGCTCGCCCCACCAGAGCACGCCCGCGAGCGTTGCGACCATCAACCCGGCAACTGCCCCGGCCAGGCGCGGCTGTCCGAGGGCGGCCCAGCAGGCCGCCAGCCAGCGCCACGCTGCGCTGGAGCGCTGCGCCGACGCTTGACTGCGTGCCGCTGCTTGCGGCGCCGCGGCACCACGCGCCGCGCGCACGATCGCTTCGTTCAGTGCGGCGGGCGGAGCGAGATTCGCATCGGGCGCGTGGCGCAGCGCGCCCTGGAGGTAGGCGTCGCGTTCGGCATCGGCCGCGCTGCCGGGGGGACGGGGCTCGTTGCTCATGTCAATTCGGTACCGCTCAGGTAGGCCCCCATGCAGGCGCGCAGCTTGCTGATCGCATAGCGCAGCCTGGTCTTCGCAGTTTCGAAACCGACTTCGAGGGCCTGCGCCACCTCGGCCACGCCCAGGCCGTCTTCATGGTGCAACAAGAAGGCGCTGCGCTGCGCCACCGGAAGCTGCTCCAGGCACTGCAGCAGGCGCACTCCGGCGCGGCGCCAGAACAGCAGCTCGTCGGCTTGCGGTGCCGCGCTGGCGGGCGCCGGCCAATGCTGCCAGGCCGGCGCGTCGGGTTGCCAGGGTTCGTCTGTGTCGTCGTCGTTGAGCGCGTCGAGCGCCACTTCGCGGCCGCTGCGCCGCAAGACGTCGATCGCGCGATGGTGGGCGAGCGTGAACAGCCAGGTGCGAAACGTCGCGCCCTGTGGCGCCCAGGTGGCGCGCGCATGCACGACGCGCATCCAGGTGTCCTGAAACACCTCGTCCACTTGCGCGCCCAGCGCACTGCCCAGCAAGCGGCGCACGAACCGATAGAGGGCGCCGCGGTGGCGCGCGTAAAGCGCTTCGAAGGCGGCGGCATCGCCGCCCGCGTAGGCGGCCATCAGGGAGTCGTCGCTCGGGAAGTGCGGTTCAGACACGGAATGTCGGGCGTTTGGCACGGTGATACGTTCGGGTCGCCGCAAGAGGGTCAATTCAAGAAGATAGCCGGCGCGAATGGCGCATCGCCATGCGCAAGTCGAGCACTTTCACTCCAACACGCGCAGGATTTCCGTCCCATAAGCCTCCAGCTTTTTCACGCCAACACCGCTGATCTGCGCCAGCTCGTCCAGCGTTTCGGGTCGCAAGCGTGCCATTTCGGTCAGCGTCGCGTCATGGAAGACCACGAACGCCGGCAGGTTGTGCGATCGGGCGACTTCCGCGCGCCAGGCCTTGAGTGCAGCGAAGCGCTCCTGGGCGTGCGCGTCCAGCCCTGCCGGTGCGCTGCGTGGTGTTGACCGCGCCGGCTTCTCGCCCTTGGCCCCCTTGGTGCCTCGGGTCCTGCGCGGGGCGTCGCCGTTCCCGGGCGCAGCGTCGCTTTCGCGCAGCAGCAGCGTGACGTTGCCACGCAGAACGTCGCGCGAACTGTCGGTCAGCTCGAAGGTGTTGTATTCGCCTTCGGTGCGCAGATGCCCGAGGGCGATCAACTGGCGCAGCACACCGCGCCAGCGCGCTTCGCTCACGCCCGATCCCACGCCGAACGTGCTCAGCCGCTCATGATCGAATTGCGCCACCTTGTCGGTGGCCTTGCCGCGCAACACGTCGATCAGGTGGCCGGCGCCGAAGCGGCGTCCGCCGTTTTGGTGGAAACGATAGACGCAACTCAGCGCCATGCGCGCGGCGTCGGTGGCGTCCCAGGTGGCCGGGGCCTGCAGGCAGTTGTCGCAATTGCCGCACGGTTCGCTCGCTTCGTCGAAATACGCCAGCAGTCGCACGCGGCGGCAATCGTGCGCTTCGGAAAGCGCGAGCAGGGCGTCGAGCTTGCCGCGCTGGCGGCGCTTGAATTCTTCCGCCGCCGGGCTCTCGTCGATCATGCGGCGCTGGTTCACGACGTCGGCCAGGCCATACGTCATCCAGGCGTCGGCGGGCAGGCCGTCGCGGCCGGCGCGGCCGGTCTCCTGGTAGTAGCCTTCGATGTTCTTCGGCAGATCCAGGTGCGCGACGAAGCGCACGTCGGGTTTGTCGATGCCCATGCCGAAGGCGATCGTCGCGACCATCACGATGCCGTCTTCGCGCAAAAAACGGTCCTGGTGGCGCCGGCGCATCTCGGCATCCAGCCCGGCGTGATACGCCAGCGCGTTGATGCCTTCGTCTGCCAACCAGGCGGCGGTCTCGTCGACCTTCTTGCGGCTCTGGCAGTAGACGATGCCGGCGTCGCCGTCGTGCTCATCGTTCAGAAAGCGCAGCAGTTGCTGGCGCGGATTGTCTTTCTCGACGATGCGGTAACGGATGTTCGGCCGATCGAAACTGCTGATGAAGATGCGCGCGTCGGCCAGGGACAGGCGCTGCACGATGTCGGCGCGCGTGGTCGCGTCGGCGGTCGCCGTGAGCGCGATGCGCGGCACGGCGGGGTAGCGCTCGTGCAGCACGCTCAAGGCGAGGTAGTCTTCGCGGAAGTCGTGCCCCCACTGGCTGACGCAATGTGCTTCGTCGATCGCGAACAGGCTCAGCAGATCGCGCTCCTGCAGCGAATCAAGCTGCGCCAGGAAACGCGGCGTGGTCACGCGCTCGGGCGCGGCGTAGAGCAACACCAGGCGCCCGCTCATCATCTCGCGCTCGATGCGCTGCGTCTCCTCGGGTGTCAGCGTCGAGTTCAGGAATGCGGCGTGCACGCCGAGCTCCTCGAGCGCGCCCACCTGGTCGTGCATCAGCGCGATCAGCGGACTCACGACGACCGTCACGCCACGTTCCCGACGGTGCCGCAGCACGGCAGGAACCTGGTAACAAAGGCTCTTGCCGCCGCCGGTGGGCATCAGCACCAGGGCGTCGCCGCCGCCGCTGACATGCTCGATGATCTGGTCCTGCGCGTCGCGGAACTTCGCGTAGCCGAAGACCTGCTGGAGGATGCTGGATGCCGTGTCGGCGGACTGGAGTTCGGGCGCAAGCATGGCGAATGGGCGAGGGAGCGGGATGTTACGCGACGTGCTGAGTTCACGATCTTGGCGCTGCGATTGACCGGCGAGTATGCCGATACTCCACCAGATGGTGACCTTGCTGGCGCACCCGGCGAGGCCATCTGCTCACCGGAGAATTGCCGTATGACTCGACCCCTGCGAAATCTGCGCCTGCCCCGCCCCGTTTCGGTGGCGCTGCTCGGCCTCATGGCCTCGGCAAGTCTGGCACAGACGGCCGTGCCGCCGGTGGCCACGGTGCGCAACGTGGCCGAACTGCATTTCGGCGTCAATGTCGACGACCCCTATCGCTACTTCGAGAACGCTGCCGACCCGCAAGTGTTGAAGTGGATGAAGGCGCACAACGCCCACGCACGCGCCACACTCGCGCAAATTCCCGGACGCCAGGCGCTGCTGGAGAAGATCACGAGCTACGACGCTTCGGTGTCGGACCGGGTGAAACAAGTCAAGCGCGTGCCCGGTGAGATCTACTTCATGGAGCGCCGGGGCAGCACTGAGAACCAGTTCAAGCTCGTGATGCGCCAGGGATTGAGCGGCAAGGAAAAACTCCTGCTTGACCCACAGGCGCTGGAAAACCGCACGCGCAAGCCGCACGCCATCAACTGGTTCAGCCCGTCGCCCGACGGCAGCCTGGTCGCCTTCGGCATGTCCAAGCAGGGTTCCGAAGCGGCCGTGATGAGCATCCTGAATACGCGCGGCGGGCGCACGCTGGGCGCGCCGATTCATCGCGCCGACCTCGGCGGCGTCGAGTGGTCACCCGACGGGAAAGCGTTGGTCTTCAACCGCTTGCAGGCGATGGGCAAGGGCATGGCGCCGACGCAGAAGTACCAAAACAGCCAGACCTACCTGCTGAGAATCGGCCACCCGCCGGCATCGGCGCGGCCGGTGTTTGGCACGGCGATCAAGGGCCTGGACCTCACTGCCGCCGAAATGCCTTTCGTCAGCCTGACGCACGATGGCCGCTGGGCGATCGGTTACGCCGTGAACGGCACGCAGCGCGAGCTGGGCCTGTTCGTTGCGCCGCAGCGCGGCCTGCTGGCGGGCAAGCCGCAGTGGAAGCGCATCGTCAGCGCGACGGATGCGGTGTCGGGCGTGACCTACTTCGACAACGTGCTCTACATGGTGAGTCACAAGGGCGCGCCGCGCTCGAAGGTGCTGGCGATCAACCTCGACGCGCCGAACATTCAGACGGCGCGGGAAGTGATTCCCGAGTCGGAGCAGGTCATCGTCAACGTCGCCGCTGCGGCCGACGCGCTGTACATCGAAGCGCGCGAGGGCAACGTCAAGCGCCTCTACAAGCGCGCCTATGCGGCGGCGGCCAATCCCGTCGAAGTGGCGCTGCCGGTGCAGGGATCGTTCGAACTCGCCGGCGATGCCGTGAACGCGGCCGACCCGCGCTTGAGCGGTGTGGTGATCGATCTGCAAGGCTGGACCCGCGCGCGCCAGGTGTTCATGGTCGGTGCGGACGGCAGCGTCAAGAACACCGGCCTGCAGCCGGCCGGGCCGTTCGACGCGCCGGCGGATCTCGTGACGACGGAAGTCAAAGTCAAGAGCCACGACGGTGCGCTGGTGCCGCTGTCGATCATCCACCGCAAGGGTGTGGTGCTCGACGGCTCCAATCCGACCCTGCTGTACGGCTATGCGAGCTACGGCGTCACTGAAGAGCCGCTGTTCGGCGTCGGCCGCCTGGCGTGGTTAGATGCCGGCGGTGTGTTCGCGGTGGCGAACCCGCGTGGCAGCGGCGTGTATGGACAGGACTGGTACAAGGGCGGCTTCCAGGCGAGCAAGCCCAACACCTGGAAAGACTTCATCGCCTGCGCCGAGTACCTGATCGCCGAGAAATTCACCCAGCCGAGCAAGCTCGGCATCCTCGGCGGCAGCGCGGGCGGCATCTTGGTGGGGCGCGCGATGACCGAGCGGCCCGATCTGTTCGCCGCCGTCGTCGCCGCGGTGGGCGCGCTCGACGGCCTGCGCTTCGAGTCCACGCCCAATGGCGTGCCCAACATTCCCGAGTTCGGCAGCGTGAAGACCGAGGCCGGCTTCAAGGCGCTGCTCGCGATGAGCACCTACGCCAACATCACGCCTGGCACCGCCTACCCTGCGGTGCTGCTGACGCATGGCGTGAACGACCCGCGCGTCGAAGTCTGGCAAAGCACGAAGACGGCGGCACGCCTGATGGCGGCCTCGACCAGCGGCAAGCCGGTGCTGATGCGTCTGGACTTCGACGCCGGCCACGGCATCGGCAATACCAAGAAACAGCAATTCGAGGAGCGCGCCGACATCTACTCCTTCTTGCTGTGGCAGGTGGGCGCGGCTGGTTTTCAACACTAGCGTCAACCACCCCCGAAGCGCCTGCGGCGCTCCCTCTCAAGGGGGCGCCGTGGCGGCCCGGCGAAGCCGGATCCGCGGCGTCTGCTTGATGTGCCTCGGTTCGCGTTGCCCGTGGGGCCGGGCGCGCGGTTCCCCCATCGGTGGGGTCGCGCCACGCCACGATTCCCACCTCAGAGGGAAAGCCCTGCGTCGGGGCCGGGACGATAATCTTCCCGACCTACTCATCCATCCAGGAGCGCGGACATGGCCTCAGTCAACAAAGTCATCATCATCGGCAACCTCGGCAAAGACCCGGAGGTGCGCTACACACCCAACGGCAACGCCGTGTGCAACTTGCGCATCGCGACCACGCGCACCTGGAAGAGCAAGGACTCGGGCGAGAAGATGGAAGAAACGGAATGGCATTCCGTGGTTCTGTACGACCGTCAGGCCGAAATCGCGGGCGAGTACCTGAAGAAGGGCCGCCCGGTCTACATCGAAGGGCGCCTGAAGACGCGCAAGTGGCAGGACAAGGAAGGCGTGGACCGCTACACGACGGAGATCGTCTCCGACAGCATGCAGTTGCTCGGCAGTCGCGAGGGCACGGGCGGTGGCGCGGGTCCCTCCGACGAAGGCGCTCCGTCGGGTTATGGCGACCGGCCGGCGCCGGCGTCGCGACCCGCATCTGCGGCGCCGGCGAACAAGCCCGCGGCAAAGTCGGCGAGCGGCTTTGACAACATGGACGACGATATTCCGTTCTGAGCGCCCCCAGGGCCGGGCCGTCCGCCCCGCCCCCCGCGGGGGGTTCAAGTAAAGTGGCATAGCCACATTTACTTGAGAGCGTTCGAGCATGGAACCCGGCTTGCGCCAGGATGACGGGCAAGCGGTCAGCCGGTGCCGCTGCCCGCGACCAGCTTGGCCATCGCCAGCGCCTGCGCGTCGCCTCTCGCCTGCGCCTGCTGCCCGAGCCCGTAAGCCACACCTTGGCGCTCCGCCTCATTGCGGTTCTGGCTGACTTTCCACTTGCCCTGCAACGCGGTCAGTTCGATTTCGATGCCGACGATGGCGCGCAGCATCGTCTCGATGTAATCGTCGGGCGCGTCGCTCACCGCCCACGGTACGGCGCGCGTGGCTTCATGAGTCATCGTGAGCCGCTCGACGATGCCGCGCACCCACTTCGCATCGTCCATCGCACGCAGCCTGCCGCGCGCCTGCACCGTCACATAGTTCCAGGTCGGCACCACTTTGCCGGTGTCGGCTTTGGTCGGGTACATCGATGGTGACACATAGGCCTGCGGGCCCTGGAACACGACGAGCGCTTCGACATCGGCGCGCGCCTCGCGCCACAGCGGATTCGCGCGCGCCACATGGCCGCGCAGCGTGCCCCAGGGCGTGGGCCCGGCGTCGACCAGAAACGGGATCGGGTTCGCCTGCAGGCCGGCGTCCGCCAGCGTGATCAACAAGCCCAGCGGCTGCGCTCGGATCGCCGCGTGCATCACGTCGACCCGGGTTTCCGCGAAGTGGCTCGGCAGGTACATTGCGGGGCATTATGGTGGAGCCCGTGGCACCGATGAGCACCCGACCCAACGTCATCTTCATCGTCGCCGACGACCTCGGCTACGCCGACCTGGGTTGCTACGGCGCGCGCACGCCGGTCTCGCCGGTGCTGGACGGCCTGGCGGCGAATGGCCTGAGCTTCACCCAGGGCTATGCCAACTCGCCGGTGTGTTCGCCGACGCGCTTCGCGTTGATGACGGGGCGCTATCATTACCGGCTTCGCGGCGCTGCCGAAGAACCGATCAGCATCCGCACGCGCAACAGCACGCTGCTGGGCCTGCCGCCCGAGCACCCGACGTTGCCGTCGCTGCTGAAGGCGAGTGGCTACCGCACCGCGCTGATCGGCAAATGGCACCTCGGCTTTGCACCGACGTTCGGGCCGTTGCGCTCGGGTTATGACGAGTTCTACGGGCCGATGTCGGGAGGCGTGGATTACTTCACCCACTGCGGCTCCAATGGTGCGCATGACTTGTGGGACGGCGAACAGGAGCGCCACGACGAGGGTTACCTCACCGACCTCATCTCGCGGCGCGCGGTCGAGTTCATCGAACGCAGCACGGCGGGCACACCGTTTTTCATCAGCCTGCACTACACCGCACCGCACTGGCCGTGGGAAACGCGCGACGACGCGCTGCTCGCGCCGCATTTGCGCGAGCAGCTGTTCCATCTGCATGGCGGCAGCATCCACAGCTATCGGCGCATGATTGCGCACATGGATGAGGGCATCGGCTGGGTCATGGCCGCGTTGCGCGCCCGCGGCCTGAGTGACAACACCCTCGTCGTCTTCACCAGCGACAACGGCGGCGAGCGTTTCTCCGACAACTGGCCACTGGTGGGCGGAAAGATGGATCTCACCGAGGGTGGGATTCGCGTGCCGTGGATCGCCCACTGGCCGGCGGTGGTTCAGCCGGGCGGCGTGAGCGAACAGCATTGCCTGACGATGGACTGGTCAGCCACCGTGCTCGCCGCCGCAGGGGTTGGCTCCGACCCGGCGTATCCGCTCGATGGCGTGTCGATGCTGCCGGTGCTGCGCGACGCCGAACACCGCTTCGCGCGGCCGATGTACTGGCGCATGAAACACCGGTCGCAGCGCGCCTTGCGTTTCGGCCCATGGAAGTACCTTCAGGTGGACGAACACGAATACCTGTTCAACCTCGCCGCCGACGAACGCGAACGCGCCAATCACGCGGCACGCGAGCCGGATCGCCTGAATGCGATGCGCGATACCTGGCTCGCCTGGAACGCGACGATGCCGCCGATTCCCGAAGAGGCCGTCGTCAGCCTGGGGTTCTCCGTGAAAGACATGCCGCAGCGCTGAGCCGCAGCACTCAGGGATGATTCGCATTGCCCGCCGCGGCGCTTGCAGGCACAGTGCTACCCTTCGCGTTGCACACGGGCTGCGCACCACATCCCCGCGAACCAAACCACCACATTGATAACCGCCCAGGAGGCCCGCATGAAATTCCTTCCATCGAAACTGGCTGCCGAGACGGCGCTGCTGCTCGCCTGCGGGCTCGGCGCTGCACAGGCGCAGACCACGCTCACGATGTCGAGCTGGGTCGGCCCGACGCACCCGCTCACGCGCGATGTGCTCGGCGGCTGGGCCGCAGCCGTGGAAAAGGCGACGCAGGGGCGCGTCAAGCTGCAGATGCTGCCCAAGCATCCGTCTGCGCCTGCCGGTACCTTTGACTCGGTGCGCGACGGCCTGGTCGACGTGTCGTACGTGACGGCGAGCTACACGCCGGCGCGGCATCCGCTGCCCTTGCTGGCCGAGTTGCCGGGCGCTGGCGCAACGGCCGAGATCAATTCGGTCGCGTTCTCGCGCATGCACTGGAAGCACCTGCAGGCCGCGAACGAGTACAAGGGCGTCAAGCTGCTCGGCGTGTTCACGCACGGCCCGGGCCAGATGTTCACGGTGAAGAAGCAGATCAGCACGGTGGCCGACCTGTCAGGAATGAAGATTCGCAGCGGCGGCGGCATTTCGGAAGCGTCGGCCAAGGCGCTGGGCGCATCGCCGCTCGTCAAACCGGCGCCGGAGTCGTATGAATTGCTCGCCTCGGGCGTGGCCGACGGCACGTTCTTCCCTTCCGAGTCGATCAAGAGTTTCAACCTCGACAAAGTGGTCAAATACGCCACCTACTTTCCCGGTGGTTTCTACTCGTCGTCGTTCGGCTTCTTCATGAACGAGGAAAAGTGGAACAAGTTGTCCAAGCAGGACCAGGACGCGATCACCTCGGTGTCGGGCGAAGCGCTGGCGCGTCTGGCCGGCAAGGCGTGGGACGCGGCGGACAAGATCGGCATCGACGCGCTCAAGGCGGCGAGCGTCACGATCACCGAAGCCAGCCCGGCGTTCGTCGCCGACGTGCGCGCGCGCACCGCACCGCTGGTACAAGACTGGATCAAGGCGGCCAACGCGAAGGGCATTGATGGCGCGAAGGTGGTCGCCGAGTTCCAGGAGGAACTGAAGAAGGTCGCCGCCGGAAACTGAAGCCTCGGCGAATGTCGGATCTTTCGGCCGCTTCGGCCCTGCCGCCGGCGTTGGCGGCGCTCGACCCGCGCCCCGCGCTGACGCACTGTGCCTGGATCCTGGCCGACGAAGGCCATGAGTCGGGGCTGGCGGGCCAGTTGACGGCGCGCGGGCCGCAGCCTGGAACGTTGTGGACGCTGCCGCTGGGCCTGGCGTTTGATGAAGCGACACCCCAGGCCTGGTTGCTCATCGACCTGGAGCTGAACGTGCTGGCGGGTGACGGCGCATTCGACGTGCGCGAGCCGAACCCGGCGACGCGTTTTCATGTGTGGGTGTACCGCGCCCGCGCCGACGTGCATGCGATCGTGCACACGCACCCGAGCGCGGCGTCGGCGCTCCGCGCGGCGGAGCAGCCCTTGGTCATCGCCCACATGGACGCGACGCCGCTGTTCGACGACACGGCGTTCCTCGCGCAGTGGCCGGGTTTGCCCACGGCGGACCACGAAGGCGAGTTGATCGCCGCGAGCCTGGGCGACAAACACGCGCTGCTGCTCGCCCATCACGGCATCCTGACGGCGGGGCGCAGCGTGCAGGAGGCAGCGTTCCTGGCGGTGTTCATGGAGCGCATGGCGCGCCTGCAGCTCGACGCCCGGGCCGCAGGGGGTGCCAGACCGGTCGATGCGACCGAGGCAAGACGCGCGCGCGACTTCCTGCGCACCGATCGCATCATGAATCTCACCTTCGATGCCTGGGCGAGGGCCGCGCAGCGCCGCCGTGCAGTGGCCGGCGGATGAAGGCGATGCCGATGGGCACGACGAAGCGCCTCACCGACAAGCTGGAGACCGCGCTCGGTGTGGCCGCGGCGGTGGTGCTGTTCACGATGATGCTGATCACGACAGTCGACGTGATCGGCCGCTACCTGTTCAACA
>JANNKM010000102.1:0-1901 GCA_031396305.1 Rhizobacter sp. | reverse complement strand
GCGCCCGCAGTTGTTCGGCGAGAAGCCGGCTGCGGAATGCATGGTGGCTGAAGCCGCCGACGAACCCGGGCAGCGCGGCGGCACGGTGGTCGGCTTTGCGCTGTTCTTCACCAATTTCTCGACCTTTCTCGCCCAGCCCGGCCTGTACCTGGAAGACCTTTACGTCAAGCCTACCCAGCGCGGCCGGGGCATCGGCGAGGCGCTGTTGACGCGCCTGGCGCGTCTGGCCGTCGAGCGCAACTACGGTCGCTTCGAGTGGAGCGTGCTCGACTGGAACGAAGACGCGATGCGCTTCTACCGGCGCATGGGCGCCACCGTGATGCCCGACTGGCGCATTTGCCGCATCACGGGCGACGCATTGCAGACGTTCGGCGAGGCGGCGCCCAAGCTACGCACTTGACCCGATGGGCGCGCGACTCGCCTGCGACTAGGCTACGCAAATGGCACGCGACATTCATGCCGACCTTCACGCCGGTTTTCGCTGGCAGGTGCCGGAGCATTTCAACATCGCCGAGGTCTGCTGCGCGCGCTGGGCGCGAGACACACCCGATGCCGTAGCCATCCACTACGAACACGAAGACGGCCGCGCCGGGCGCTTCACTTACGCCGTCCTTGAACACAGCGCGAATCGGCTGGCAAACGCGCTGACGGGGCTGGGGGTACAGCGTGGCGACCGGGTGGCGATCGTGATGCCGCAGCGCTTTGAAACGGCGGTGGCGCACATGGCGGTGTACAAGATCGGCGCGGTGGCGATGCCACTGACGATGCTGTTCGGCCCCGACGCGCTGGAATACCGCCTGAGGCACAGCGAAGCCGTGCTGGCCATCGTCGATGAAACGGCGATCGCCAACGTGCTCGCGGTGCGCCGGTTGTGCCCGCTGCTGCGCCAGGTGGTGGCCGCGGGAGACGCCACCGGCCAGGGCGATGCAGATTGGCGCGAGGTTCTGTCGCGCGCGAGTTCGCGTGTCACGCCCGTGGCCACGCGCGCCGCCGATCCTGCCTTGCTGATCTACACGAGCGGCACCACCGGCCCGCCAAAAGGCGCGCTCGTTCCGCACCGCGCGCTGATCGGTAACCTCAGCGGCTTCGTGTGCAGCCAGAACTGGTTTCCACGCGACGCCAGCACATTCTGGTCGCCGGCCGATTGGGCCTGGACCGGCGGCCTGATGGACGCGCTGCTGCCCACGCTTTACTTCGGCCGCGCGATCGTCGGCTACCAGGGTCGCTTCACGCCGCAGTACGCCTTCGACCTGATGCAGCGCCATGGCGTGTCGCACACCTTTCTGTTCCCGACGGCGCTCAAGGCCATGATGAAGGCAGTGCCGCACCCGAAAGCCCACTACACGCTGCGGTTGCGCGCCATCATGAGCGCCGGCGAGGCGGTGGGTGACGCGGTGTTCGCCTACTGCCGCGACGAGCTCGGCGTCATCGTCAACGAGATGTTTGGCCAGACCGAAATCAACTACATCGTCGGCAACTGCGGGTCGACCATCGATTCCCGCGGGCAGCGCCGGCCCGGCTGGCCGGCGCGCCCGGGCAGCATGGGCCGCCCCTACCCGGGCCACCGCATTGCCGTGCTCGACGATGCGGGTGTCGAATGCCCTCGCGGAACGGCTGGCGACGTGGCCGTGCACCGCCGCGACGTGCACGGTGTCGCCGACCCGGTATTCTTCCTTGGCTACTGGAGAGACACTGAGGCGACGCGCGCCAGGTTCACCGGCGACCCCGACGACAGCTGGTGCCGCACTGGCGACATGGCCGTGATGGACGCCGACGGCTACCTCTGGTACCAGGGCCGTAGCGACGACATGTTCAAGGCCGCGGGCTACCGCATCGGCCCCAGCGAGGTCGAGAACTGCCTGGTCAAGCACCCCGCCGTGGCCAATGCCGCGGTGGTGCCC
>JANNKM010000099.1:0-10223 GCA_031396305.1 Rhizobacter sp. | reverse complement strand
AACGGTGGATCCCGGCGTGCGCCGGGATGACATGTCAAACAGGTGGGGCATGGCGGTGATCGCATTCAACTCATGGTCAACAATTTGCCTGCCGCATTGGCGTCTGCCTGAGCGGTCTGGATCAACTTCATCTGCGCCTCGAACTGGCGCGCGGCGCCGATCATCGAAAC
The DNA here is from genome assembly GCA_031396305.1 of Rhizobacter sp. GTDB lineage: Bacteria > Pseudomonadota > Gammaproteobacteria > Burkholderiales > Burkholderiaceae_C > JAEMQF01. The sequence continues at coordinate 10,053 of JANNKM010000099.1, read as the reverse complement.
CATCGCCTCGACCGGGTTCACGTTCGAACCCTCCAACGCGCCGTCTTGCACGCGCGCGGTGGCGTCGGCGGGAAGTTCACCCTCTTCGGCGCGGAACAAACCTTCGTCGCCGCGTTGCAGAGGTGCTTCGGGGGTCACAAGCTTGAGCCGGCCGACCGACGTGCTCACCCCCGCGGCAGAGCGTGCGCTGACCGTGCCGTCAGCGGCGATGCTGATCTGGGTATTCGCCGGCACCTGGATCGGCCCGCCGTCACCGAGCGCGGGCAATCCACCACGCGTGGTCAGGGTGCCGTCGCTGGAGATGTCGAGCGCGCCGCCGCGCGTGTACGCCTCGGTACCGTCCAGCGCCTGAACGGCGAGCCACGCGTTGCCGCGCATCGCGACGTCGAGGTTGCGCCCGGTCGCGCTGACGACGCCTGGCGTGGCGTCGTAGCCGGGCGTGCTCTCCAGCGCGTAGACACGCGTGCTTGCGCCGCTGCCTTGCACCGGCACCGAGCGAAACGCGTGCAGCTCGGCACGGAAGCCGACTGTCGATACGTTGGCCAGGTTGTTCGCCAGCACGTCCTGGCGCTGCATCGTCGCTTTCGCGCCCGACATCGACAGATAGATCATGCGGTCCATGGCAACTCCGTCACCCCGGCGCACGCCAAGGCAGAGGTCATCCCGGCACACGCCGGGATCCACCGTTCACTCGACGCCAGGCTCGACGCAGTGGATCCCGGCGTGCGCCGGGATGACAGATGCTCAGGTCGGGAGTTCGCCACCACGATCAACGCAAGTTGACAAGCGTCTGCAGAATCTGGTCTTGCGTCTTGATCGTCTGCGCATTCGCCTGGTAGATGCGCTGCGCCGTGATCATGTTCACCAGCTCGGCCGTGAGGTCGACGTTCGACTCCTCCAGCGCGCCTGACTGCAACACGCCCAGATTCGCCACGCCGGCCGTGCCGGTGATCGGGTCGCCCGACGCATAGGTGCGCGACCAGCTGTTGCCACCATTGGGCTGCAGCCCCTGCGGGTTGCGGAAGGTCGCGAGTTCGACCTGACCCGCGGGTTGCGACTGGCCGTTCGAGTACTGCGCCATCACGATGCCATTGACTTCGACGCGCACGCCGGTAAGTTGCCCGGCGGCGTAGCCGTCCTGGATCAGGTCGGTCACGGCGAAATTCGCACCGTATTGCGTCGCGCCGCTCAGGTCCAGGGCGACGCCGAGGATCGGGTCGGTCACGGCGCCGGCCGCGTTCGTGCTTGCCGGAATGTCGAGCAACACGACACCCACCGGCGCGGTGGGTGTGCCGCCGTTGGCCGGGAACGCGAGCGTGGTGTTCACTGCCGGATTGCCCGTGCCGTCATCGACCAGGGGCGTGCCATTGGCGGTGACGAACACGTTCCAGTTGTCGGTGGCGCTCTTTTGGAAATAATAGGTGAGCGCCACCTCCTGGCCTTTTGCGTCATACACCGTCATGGTGGTGGCGCTGGTGTAGGTGTCGGGGTCGGTGATGTCGATGTTCGGCGTCGCCGCGGCGGCAGGGACACCGACGCGCGAATCGAGGTTGAACTCGAGTTGCATGGCCGTCGTCGGGTTGGGCGTCAGCCCTGCCGTGGGCATTTGCAGCGCGCTGGCCAGGCCGGGTTGGATCGTTCCCGAGCCGTCGGCTGGGTAGCCGAGCAGGCGCAAGCCCGCGTTGCTGACGATGTAGCCGTCACGGTCCACCTTGAACTGGCCGTTGCGCGAATACACCGTCGGGCTGTTGCCGTCGGAGAGTTGAAAGAACCCGGGGCCGTTGATCGCCAGGTCCATCGGGTTTTCCGTCGTCGTCAGGTTGCCCTGCGTGAACTGCTGCGACACATCCATCAGGTTCACGCCGATGCCGATGGCGTTGGTGCCGCCGCCGTTCAAGGCGTTCGCGTACATGTCGGAAAACTCGGCGCGCGAGGCCTTCGCGCCGAAGGTGTTGGCGTTGGCAATGTTGTTGCCGATGACTTCGAGGTTCTTGCTCGAAGCATTCAGACCTGACAGACCTTGTTGGAAGCTCATGGGAATTCCTTGGGGGTAGGACGCGTCGCGCCGTGTGGGAAAAGGGTGGTGTGAAGGGTGTTGGCCGCGTTCAGTTGAACGCCTTGATGTCGGCGTAGGCCACCGGCCCGGTGCGCGCGAGATCCAGCGTGAGCGAGTTGCCGTTTGCACTCACCGCCGTGACCGTGTCACGCATCAACGGCGTGGTGGGCAGCGCCGTGGCGCCACTGTTGGCGACGATTCGAAAGCGCGTTCCCGCGCCTTCCAGCACGCCCTTGGCGGGCCAGTTGAAGCTGTGGCGCCCGGCGCCCTGCGCGCCCAGCGCCAAGGTGTCGATCACCATGCCCGCGCCGTTCAGGACTTCGACTTTGACGCTGTCGGCCGCGCTGTTCAGCTCGAAGCCGCCCTGCCCCACGTCCTCTAGGATCGACATCCGATTGCCGGGGACGACGACGTCGCGCCCGACCAGGGCCGCGCCTTGCAACGCCTGCATCTGCAGGAACTGGTCCGACAGGCCTTGCACCGACAGGTTCAGCTTCTCGATGCCGCTCACCGTGTTGATCTGCGCCATCTGGCTCGTGACCTGGGCGTTGTCCATCGGGTTCAACGGGTCCTGGTTCTGCATCTGCGTGATGAGCAGCTTCAGAAAGCGGTCGGCGCTGGCCTGCACGTCCTTCGCCGCTTTCGCAGCGGGGTCGAGCGGCTTGGTGTCGCTGAAGAGAGGGGAGACTGCGGTGGTGGCCATGAAGTTGCCCTGTGGTCGGAATTACTGGCCGAGCTGCAAGGTCTTGAGCAGCAGCGTCTTCGCGGTGTTCATGACCTCGATGTTGTTCTGGTACGAGCGCGACGCTGAGATCATGTTGACCATTTCCTCGACTGCGTTGACGTTGCTGTAGGTCACATAGCCTTCGGTGTCGGCCGACGGGTGTTTCGGGTCGTGCACGCGCCGCCCCGGCGCCTGGTTCTCGCTGATCGTGCTCACGGTCACGCCGGCTGACGCTGCGTCATTCGCCGTGGCGCCCAGCAACTGCGTCTGAAAGGTGACCTGGCGCGCCTTGTACGCCTGGCCGTCGGGGCCGGCGACGGTGTCGGCGTTGGCCAGGTTCGACGCCACGACGTTCAGGCGCTGGCTCTGCGCGCTGATCGCACTGCCCGCGACATTGAAGATGTTCAACATACTCATGTCAGCCCCTCCAACCCGATGTCATCCCGGCGCATGCCGAGATCCACCCCTGGATCGACCCCATGGATCCCGGCGTGCGCCGGGATGACAGGCAGCGGTTCATCCTCATTGCCCCTTGATCGCATCGAGCATGGTTCGCACATGGCCATTGATGAAGCGCAGCGTTGCTTCGTACTTCACCGAGTTGTCGGCGAACGCCGCACGTTCGCGATCCATGTCGACGGTGTTGCGGTCCAGGTTCGTCTGGCTCGGCGTGGCGTAGGTCAACGCCGGCTGTCCGCCCGCCACCGCAGCGCTGCCGATGTGGCCCGCGCTGGAACGCGCCAGGCCCTGGCCCGCACTTTTCAAGTGAGGCAAACTGGCCGTGGCTTCACGCAGGGCCTGCGCGAAGTCGAAGTCGCGCGCCACGTAGCCGGGCGTGTCCGCATTGGCGATATTGCTCGCGATCAGGCGCTGGCGCTGCGAGCGCAGCGTCAACGACTGAGCCTGAAAGTCCAGCGTGTCCGTCAATCGATTCAACATGTTCAGATTCCTTCACGCAGAATCACGTGTGACCCGCCACTTTGGCGATGTGAAGCCATTCTGGTGAGGACAGGGTTCTTTCATTAGTGGGAATAGAGGCGCGATCGATGCCCTATTCGCGCCCCCATTTCAGTTGCTTACGCCTAGAGTTCGCCCATGCATCAGCGACAGCCGGTCGGTCTTTGCGTGCGCGCAGCCTCGTATGTACGTGCACTCTTGCGTGCACTCTTGCCAGCTCTGGCCTGGCTGACGGCGTTGGCCACGCCCGCCCGGGCTTCGCTTGACGCGCCTTGGCAAGCCCAAGTGCAGCAGTTCACACTCGCCGCGGCGCGCCATCAGTCGCCGGGGCAGCGCGTCGAGGTGGAAGTGGGCAAGCTCGATCCGCGCCTGCGCCTGGCGCCGTGCCGCCGCACCGAGCCCTACCTCGCCGGCACGGCGCGTTTGTGGGGACGCAGCCGCGTCGGCCTGCGCTGCGTTGAAGGCACTGTGACCTGGAACGTGTTCGTGCCCGTCAGCGTGAAGGTGTTCGGCCAGGCCTACGTGACCGCCTCGGCACTGCCCGCCGGCAGCGTGATCGCGCACGCCGATTTGGCTCAGGCCGAGGTCGATCTGGCCGAAAGCCCCTCCAAGCCCTTCACCGATTCGTTGCGTGCCACCGGCCGCGTTCTGCTGCGCGCCGTTCCCGCGGGGCTGGTTCTGCGCGAATCGCACCTTCGGCCACGCATCTGGTTCGCTGCCGGCGACGAAGTCCGCCTCGTTGCCCGGGGCAGCGGCTTTCAGGCCGTGGCCACGGGCCAGGCGCTGAGCGTCGGCATCGAGGGTCAACTGGCGCGCGCGCGCACCGAGTCGGGCCGTGTCGTCGTCGGCTCGCCAGTCGGTCAGCGAGAGATCGATCTCACGCAATAGCGGGCTTTGCCGGGTGGCCGTGAAAATGGCCTTAAAGTTACCGATGGAAAGATCGATAACCCATGCAAGTCGAGTCGGCAGTCCCTCTGCCCGCCGTTTGGAGAACCGCATGAAGATCGGACAACCCGCAGAACAGCCCGTCGGCACGCCCGCGGCGGCGGAACCGAAAGTCAAATCCTCCGCCAAGAAGGATGAGGCCACCCGCTCCACCACGCCCAGTTCAGCCAGCGCCAAGGTGCAGTTGTCCGAGGCCGTGTCCGGTTTGCTCGCGGGGATCGAGCCCACGAGCGAAATCTTCGACGCCGCCAAGGTGAACCGCCTGGCCACCGCGATCGCGCAGGGCAAGTTCGTCGTCAACCCGGACGCCGTGGCCGACAAACTCATCGCGAATGCGCGTGAATTGCTCGACAAGAAGTCACACTGACCCGCGCACATGAGAAAACGCACGGCCGCCCGAAGTTTTCTCATCCCCCTCGGGGGGCGGACGACGTATTTCGTCGACCTGGGGGCCCACTTAACGGATAAGCTCGAATCATGAACGACACGCGTGCCAACCCCCGGCGGGACGGCCCCGAAAGCACCCTGGAATCGACGCTGAGCCGCGTTGAAGGCCATCTGGCGAACCTGGGAACGGCCCTGTGCGCGCGCGACCTGAACGCCATCGGCCAGCACGGCAACGGCCTGCAACATGCCCTGACGCACGCCGTCGACCGTTTCAGCCTCGCCGCCAGGCAGGGTTCGGTGCCTGACGGCCTGCGGCGCCGCCTGGCCCACGCCAGCGCCTTGGTGGCCGCGCAACGCGAAGCCCTCGCCCGCGCCACCGCGGCGCTGGACCGCGCCATCGACGTGCTGATGCCTCGCCCCGCTGCGGGCGGCGGCTATTCGCGCGAGGGTGTCGCCGAGCGCGGCAAGACGGGTGGCGTGATTCAGGCTTGAGAGCGCCCCCAGGCCGACGCGTACGTCGTCCGCCCCGAGGGGCTGCGCCTCGCGCCTCGTTCAGGTCTGGAGCCCGCGCAGCGGCAACCGGTAGGCAAACACGCTTCTTCCGTCCGGGCAGCGCAGCACCGCGTTCGGCCGGCACGCCGGTACTTCGAATTCGAGGCTGACCAGCCAGGCCCCGGGCGCCAGTTCCCGCGCCGCCTTTTGCGCCGCGCGCGGCATGCTCTCCGGTCGCTGGAACAGATAGACCATCGCATAGGACGACCAATCGTCCGCCCAGATGTCGGCGCGCCGCACATGCGCGAATCGGCAGCGCCAGGCACAGAGCAACGCAAGCGGTCGGCTCCATTCGAGACCGATGAGCTGGGCGCGCGGGTAGGCGGCACGCAATTCACGCAGGCCCGCGCCCAGGCCACACCCGGCGTCGACGATGCATGCCGCGTCGGCCAGAGGGGCCACGCCAGACAGGCCGCGCAAAGCGTCGCGCGGTGTCGGGAACAGCGGCGCATCGTTCCAGCTCTTGCGCGGGTAAAGCGCCGCAAGCAATGCCAGCGGCAACAGCCATGTCCACGCCGGCAGCGCCGCGGCAGCGCCGGTGGCTGCATACGACAGCGGAAACCCCGAGCCGAGGAAAACGCGGCGCCAGGGGGTCGCAGCGAGCCAACCGAGCGAACCCGCGGTGACACCAAGAAGCGTCGCCGCGATCGCAGCAGCGAGCGTGGGAACGGCAATGGCCCGCAGCACGGCGAACAACAGCCACGCCGCGGCCCAGACGAACAGTGCGGGAACGGGCCAACGCATTGCCGGACCGCAGCTGCGCGGCGCGTGCATCAGTGCCGTGTCAATAGGAGCGCAGCTTGACGCGCAGCCGCGCGATCGACTGGCTGTGCAGCTGGCACACGCGCGACTCCGTGACCTTGAGGACGGCGGCGATTTCCTTCAGGTTCATGTCGTGTTCGTAGTACATGCTCATCACGTACTGCTCGCGCTCCGGCAGCACCTTGATGGCTTCGACGAGCGCTTCGCGCATGCGGTTGTCTTCCAGTCGTGCCAGTGGGTTTTCGTGTTCCGCGCCGATGTGACGGTCCAGAAAGTCTTCTTCGCTGCCCGAACTCGTCATGTCTTCCAGGTAGACGAGCTGGGTGCCGCGCACCCGGCCCAGCAATTCCTGGTAGTCCGCCAGCGAGAGTTGCATCTCCTGGGCGATTTCGCTTTCCACCGGCGCGCGGCCGAGGCGCTGCTCGAGCCGGTGCACCGCCGCCTCGATGGAGCGCTGCTGCTTGCGCGTGCCGCGCGACAGGTAGTCGGTGCCGCGCAATTCATCCAGCATCGCGCCGCGGATGCGTTGCGTGGCGAAGGTTTCGAATTGCACCCCCAGGGCGGTGTCGAAGCGCGACAGCGCATCGGTCAGGCCGATCATGCCGACCTGCACCAGATCGTCCAGCTCGACGTTCGCGGGAAGCTTGGCCAGCATCTGGTGCGCCAGGCGGCGCACCAGCGGGCTGTATTGTTTGAGCATCGAGTTGACGTCGAGCTTGCCTTTGGCGGTGTACATCGTTTGTCTCGGCTCCAGGGAATCAATTCAGGGTGTGCCGCAGCACAGCGCTCGGACTGGCGATCGGGCGTGTCGATGCGCTCAATCCGGGGCTGTTCAGCCATTGCTGCGCCCAGCGCCGCAGCTCGGGCGGCGCGGGTTCGCTGGCATCGGCCGCGGGGTCGATGCGCATCGCGTGACGTACGGTGGCATGCAAATAGAGTTCAGCGCAGGACGCCAATTGGTCGGCGATGCGCGGCGCGCGCGGTGAATCTGGCGCGGCGCCCAGCAACACGTCGTGCACCAGCAGGCTCGCGCGCTGGGCGAGCAACTTGAGCGCGCCGTAGGCGTGGGTCACGCTGGTCGGGCGGTCGTCGCACAGCAGCAATGGGTAGACCTCGCGCCGCGCGGCGTGGCGCGGGTCATGGCGCGAGAACATGCGGCACAGATCGGCTGCGGATGCGTGCACCAGCACGACGTCGATCTCGCCGGTGGCGTCAACGATGCAGTCAAGGAATGCCGAAGTGAAACCGTCTGCGTCGATGCAGCGCGCCGGCAGGCCGCGCGCCGGGAGGTACGCCACATGGGTCGACAGGTGTTCGATCGCCGCGGCCAGATCGCTGAGCACGGCGGGGTCGGCGGCCGCCGCGCGTTCGCCGGCATCGACGACGAGCGTGCGCGCGCCATGCCCGCCGAATGCGCTGCACAGGCGCTCTAACATCAGCCCGCCGAAGCCGATGTGCGGGTTCGACACCACCGGAACGAAGCGCACCCGATGCCCGGAAAAGAGCTGCCGCAGGCCATGCGCCTGATCAAGCGGCACGATCCGCGCGACCGGGCTCGCCGCCGCGGCGGGCAGGTGCGCCTCAGGCATACGCCACCCGCGGGTTGGGCTGGGAGGGCGCGCTGAAGATCAACGGCAGATCGTCGGACTCGAATCGATACGCGCTCCACGCCGTCGCGCGCATCGCCAGATGCACCAGCACATGCGCGTTCAGGCGGTGCCAGTCTTCCGGCACGCGCTGGCCGTTGGCCACGCCCAGCACGGGCAGCTTGTGGCGAATCACGGTGTCCAGCGCCGGCGCGAGCTTCACGGCTTCGTCCATCTTCGACAGGATCACGCCACGCGCCAGCGGAGCGCGGTACGACACGATCACGTCCTCGAGCGTCTCGCCCTGCGCCGCGGCGTTGAGCACGAGCAGTTTGTTGATCGACGTGTGGTCCAGCATCTCCAGCAGCTCGGCGGTGCGGGCATCGCGCTGCGCGATTCCGGCGGTGTCGATGAGCACCATCTTCTTGCCCGCCAGCAACGTCAGCAGGTCTTCGAGCGAGGCCTTGTCGTGCGCCGTGTGCACCGGCACGCCGAGGATGCGGCCGTAGGCGCGAAGTTGTTCATGCGCGCCGACGCGGTACGCGTCGAGCGTCACCAGTCCCAGGTGCGCCGCGCCGTGCTTGGCGGCGAACGCCGCGGCGAGCTTGGCCGTGCTCGTCGTCTTGCCTACGCCGGTGGCGCCGACCAGCGCGTACACGCCGCCCTGGTCTTCAAGTGCCGCATCGTTCTCCCCGGTCATCAAGTTGCGCTGCAGCACGCCTGCGGCCCACTGCGCTTCGTCAGCCACGTCCGGGCTCATGTGCTCGGCAAGTTTGCGGATCAACGCTGCCGAGAAGCCGCAATCGAGCAGGCGCTGCGTCAGCCGGGCATGCGCCGGATGGCGCTGCAACTTGTCCTTGAATGCAAGCGCGCCGAAGCGGTCTTCGATCAGGCCCTTGACCTGACGCAACTCGGCCATCATGGCCTGCTGATTGCGCTGCGCCGCGACCATCTCGACACTGGGTGCGGCCGCGCCACGTGCCGGCTGCGGCGCAGTGGCGTTGATCATGGGCGCCACCGGACGCGGCGCCACGGGCGCGGGCAAGCGTTCGGCCAAGGGCTCGAACCAGGCCGGGTCAGTGACCATCGATGGCGGCAGCGCCATCGGCGCGACGAACCCCGGCTCGACGCCTTGGGCCGGGGGCGTCGCGTACGCTGCCTGGGCCGCAGGCGCCGCGTACGCGGCTTGGGGCGCGGCGGACGCGGCACGGGCAGGCGCAGCAGCGGCAGCGGGCCGCTGGGCGAGGGCACGCTTGGCAAGTGCCTCGCTCGCTTCCTCGCGCAGCGCAGCGTCGCGGCGCTTGAGCATGCGCTCGCGCACATAACTCTGGAACGACATCGTGCTCATGCCGAGCTGGCCCACGTCTTGCGCCACGCTTGGCGCGTGCGCCTGGGGCGAGGCGAGCGGCGCGGCGGTCGGCGCCGCAAGTGGTGCGGCAAACGGCGTGGCCACAGGTGCCTGACGCACCGCGGGCGATGCTGCGGCAACGCGCTCGAACTGCGCCAGGCTTTCCGGCGCCATCGCCACGACCTCGATGCCCTCTAGGCAGGGTTTGGTGGACAGCACGACGGCGTCTTCGCCGAACGCCTGGCGCACACCGGCCAGCGCCTCGCGCGCGGTGCGCGCCGTGAATCGTTTGACGTTCATGGGCTGGCTCCGTCAAGTCCGTCATCCCGGCGCACGCCGGGATCCACCGGTGGATCCCGACTTTCGTCGGGATGACAAACAGGCAACAACCGGCGCGCGCCGGAATGACGAGGGATGCGGCAGTTGCGGCTCATGCGGTAGCTCCAATCACACTGCCAATCCGGATCGAATGCGTCTCAGGAATCTCGCTGTGGCTGAGCACGCGCAGGCGCGGTGCGGCACGCTTGAGCAGGCGCGCCATCGGCGCGCGGATCACGTCGGGCACGAGCAGGCAGGCCGGGTGCCCCAAATCCTCCTGACGCCGCGCCGATTCGGCCGCGCTCTTCGTGAGGGTTTCCGCCACGCCCGGATCGAGCGCGGCGCCGTGCGGCGAGTTCAACGCCTGCGCCACCAGGCGCTCCAGTTCCGGCGCAAGCGCGATCACGTCGAGCTCGCG
>JANNKM010000054.1:0-8121 GCA_031396305.1 Rhizobacter sp. | reverse complement strand
TGGGCGAAATCGGGGTTCTCGGAGAGGAAGCCGTAGCCGGGGTGGATCGCGTCGACCCCCGCCTTCTGCGCCACGTCGAGGATCTCCTCGATCCCGAGGTACGCCTCCACCGGCCGCTGCGTTCACACGCTATCGCGGCAGCACGCTCACCCAGCTCGTCTACACGATCTGGTTTGGCGCGCGGCCTGCCAGCACGCCGGGCGACCTGCTCGCCGGCCACCTCGACGGGCTGATCTGGCGCGTGACTCTCGACAACCAGGGCCGGGCGCTCGTCTACGACACGGTCCACCCCTGCGGCTGCTACCACTACTTCTTCCCGACCCCGCGCGCCAGCCCGATCCCCGCGCCGTCTGACGAGCCCGAGTGGGCTTTCGTGCCTCAGGCGATCGGCGACGCACGGGTGAACGAGCGCATCGTCTTGCGCATCGCGACGCGCACCCACTATCTCGAGCGCGTCACGATCGAACCGAGCGCCGATGCGCAACGCGGCGCCTCAGCGCTGCGCGTGCTCGCGCAGGGCCGCCTGCGCGCGCTGCCGGTGCTGGGCGCGGGCACGACCGGGAGCGAAACGCACAGCGCCTACGGGCCGGATGGCCTCATTCCAGGCACCGAACGCGCCGAGCGTTTCTTGTTCTGGCCGATGGGCATACCTTCGGCGGGCCAAATGCGCCAATGGGGACGGCACGCCACCGCGTTCGTCGGCAGACGGCATTTCGACGACGCGGCGCTTTTCGAGAAGCGCTTTGTGCTCGCTGTGGATGAAGGTGTCGAGCCGGCGCCCGGGCCGATCGCAAAACCGATGCGGGCGCCCGAGCCGGCCGCGACTCATTGAACGCCGCTTGGTGTTTCGCAGGTTGTAGTTGTCATTTCAGTATCAGTAGCATATGCTACTAATAATGTGGGCCATCCTGATCGTCACCCTGCCGACCCAACCGAACGCCGTTCGCCTGCGCATCTGGCGTTCGCTGAAGGGCCTGGGCTGCGCAGCGTTGCGCGACGGCGCATACCTGTTGCCGAGCGAGCATGCGGCAACGCTGGATGCGATCGCGGTCGAGGTGCGCGAGCATGGCGGCAGCGCCTCGGTGCTGGCGCTGGCGGCGCGCGACGAGGCGCAGCGCCAGGAGGTGCTGGCGCTGTTCGACCGGAGCAGCGCTTATACGCAGTGGCAGGCCGGTGCCCAGGCCTTGCAACAGGAACTCGAACGCCTGGGAGAAACCGACGCCCGCAGGCGCCTGCGCGGCGTGACCGATGCGCTGCAGGCGTTGCAGCGCATCGACTTTTACCCCGGGCCGGCGGCGCAGCAGGCGCAGGCCGAACTGCTCGCCCTGCGCGGCGCGCTCGACGCGCAGTTTTCAAAGGGCGAGCCGCACGCGCGCGCCGCGAACCCCTTGGCGCGGCTCGACCGCGCCAAGTTCCAAGGCAAGCGCTGGGCGACGCGCGCGCGGCCCTGGGTCGATCGCCTGGCGAGCGCGTGGTTGATTCGGCGCTTCATCGACGAGCACGCCGAATTCGTGTGGCTGCGCGCTGACGCACTGCCGGTGCGCACGCCGCGCGGCGCACTCGGCTTCGACTACGACGGCGCGCGCTTCACGCACGTCGGTACGCGCGTCACTTTCGAAGTTCTGGCCGCGAGTTTTGGCCTCGAGCGCGATCCCAAACTACAGCGCATCGCCGCTGCTGTGCACTACCTCGACATGGGCGGCATTCCCGTGGCCGAGGCGCCCGGCTTGGAAAGTGTGCTCGCCGGCTTGCGCGAACTGCACGCCGACGACGACGCCTTGGTCGCCGCCGCCGCGACCGTGTTCGATGCGCTGTACGCCACACCGAATCCGCCACCAGGAGCCCCCGCATGACAACCGCATCCCAAGCCGCGGCGGCGCCGCCTGCCGCGGTGAGCTTCGCACAGGCCCTGCGCTTCTGGTTGAAGCTCGGCTTCATCAGCTTCGGCGGCCCGGCCGGGCAGATTTCCATCATGCACACTGAGCTGGTCGAGCAGCGCCGCTGGATCGGCGAGAAGCGCTTCCTGCACGCGCTCAACTACTGCATGCTGCTGCCCGGCCCCGAGGCGCAGCAGCTTGCCACCTACATCGGCTGGTTGATGCACCGCACCTGGGGCGGCATCGTCGCCGGGGCGCTGTTCGTGCTGCCGTCGCTGTTCATCCTGATCGCGCTGTCGTGGATTTATCTGCGCTTCGGCGATGTGCCGGTGGTGGCCGGTCTCTTTTATGGCCTGAAGCCCGCGGTGACCGCGCTCGTGCTGCACGCCGCACACCGCATCGGCACGCGTGCGCTGAAAAACCGCTGGATGTGGGGAATCGCCGCCGCGGCGTTCGTCGCGATCTTCGCGTTCGACACGCCGTTCCCGGCGATCGTGATCGCCGCGGCGCTGATCGGCCACTTCGGCGCGCGCCGCTGGCCGCAGGTGTTTGCGCTCGGCGGCGGGCATGGGTCCGCGCAACAGAGTTACGGACCGGCACTGATCGACGACGCGACACCCACGCCAGCGCACGCGCGCTGGTCGCGCTCGCATCTGCTCAAGGTGCTCGCGGTCGGGCTGGGGCTGTGGGCCGGCGCCATGGCCTGGCTCGTCGCCAGCCACGGCGTGCAGGGCACGCTCACGCAGATGGGCTGGTTCTTCACCAAGGCCGCGCTCGTCACGTTTGGCGGCGCGTATGCGGTGTTGCCCTATGTCTATCAAGGCGCGGTCGAGCAGCACCAATGGCTCAGCGCCGCGCAGATGATCGACGGCCTGGCCCTGGGTGAAACGACGCCGGGCCCGCTCATCATGGTCGTCGCGTTTGTCGGCTTCGTCGGCGGCTGGGTGAAACAGGTGCTGGGGCCCGATTCGCTGTTCTTCGGCGCCGCGCTCGCCGCGAGCGTGGTCACGTTCTTCACGTTCCTGCCGTCGTTCGTTTTTATCCTCGCGGGTGGACCGCTCGTCGAGGCGACACACGGCAAGCTGGGTTTCACCGCGCCGCTGTCGGCGATCACCGCCGCGGTGGTCGGCGTGATCCTGAACCTCGCGCTGTTCTTCGCCTACCACGTGCTCTGGCCGTCGGGATTCGGCGGCCGTTTCGAAGCGCTGTCGGCTCTCATCACCGTGGCTGCTGCGGTCGCGCTGTTTCGCTTCAAGGTGGGCGTGATGCCTCTGCTCGCGGCGTGCGCAGCCGTGGGCCTGGTGGCCACCTTGCTCGTTCCCTCGATGCGCTGAGGAATCGCCATGGATGCTCGAATTCAAGACCTGCCTTTCAACCCCGCCGCCGTGCCGGGGCTGTCGGAAAAATTGCTGCGCAGCCACCACCAGAACAACTACGGCGGGGCGGTGAAGCGCTTGAACGCGCTGCGTGCCGAGTTGGCCGCGACACCCTTCGCCACCTCGCCCGGTTTCATGCTCAACGGCCTGAAACGCGAAGAATTGATCGCGACCAATTCGATGCTGTTGCACGAGTTGTACTTCGCGAGCCTGGGCGGTGATCGGCTTTCAATGGCACCTGCCTTCGAGCTGGCATTGGCCGCGAACTTCGGCAGCGTGCAGCGCTGGCGCGAAGAGTTCATCGCGATGGGCAAAGCCCTCGGCGGCGGCTCGGGTTGGGTGCTGCTGACGTTTCAGCCGCGCGAGGGGACGCTGGTCAACCAATGGGCTGCCGACCACACCCACGCGCTCGCGGGCGGCGTGCCCGTGCTCGCGCTGGACATGTATGAACACGCCTATCACATGGATCACGGCGCGGCGACCGGAGCCTACATCGATGCGTTCATGGCCAACATCGATTGGGCCCGGGTGTACGAGCGCTACCAGCACGCCGTGCACGCGGCGAGCGAGCCTTTCGGCGCGGCGCCAGACGACATCGCAGGCGCGCAAGTGTTCGACGTGCGGCGTGCCGGCGTGTACGCACAAGCCGCGACGCTGCTGCCCGGCGCGTTGTGGCGCGACCCCGGCGACGTGGCGCGTTGGGCGGGCGAGTTGAACGCGGACGATGACGTTGTCGTGTACTGCGTGTATGGCCACGAGGTCGGCCGCGCCACCGCACTGCGGCTGCGCGCTGCGGGAGTCAACGCGCGTTACCTGAGTGGCGGCATCGACGCGTGGTCGGGCGCGGGCCGGCCTGTCGTGCCCAAGGCGGTTGCCTCGGACCAAGGAGCCGCACCATGAAGTGGGTCACGCGCGAACGCCCGAAGATCGACCGCATCGCCTGCCCGTGGTTGATCCAACGCTTCATCGACCCGCACGCCGAGTTCCTCTACGTTCCTGCTGCCGATGTGATGCAGGTTGCCAGAGACCGCGGCGCCACGCCGTACGACATTCCCGGCGTCGAAATGGGCCATGTGGGCGAGTTGTGCAGCTTCGACGCCTTCCTCGCGAAGTACAAAATCGCAGACCCGGCGTTGCGCCAACTCGCGCAAATCGTTCGCGGCGCAGACACGTCGCGGCTTGACCTCACGCCGCAATCGGCGGGGCTGTACGCCATCTCACTCGGCCTGTCGATCGCCTACCCCGACGACCATGAAATGCTGCGCCATGGCATGGTGATGTACGACGCGTTGTATGCCTGGTGCAAGGCGGGCCAGGGCGAGACGCACAATTGGCCTGCCGTGATGCAGTGAGGCGCTGATGACCGAACCGAAGTTCAACACGCTGCCGATCAACGGCATCCAGATGCGGATTGCCGAACAAGGCAGCGGCCCGCTCGTGCTGTTCTGCCACGGCTGGCCGGAGTCTTGGTATTCATGGCGACATCAACTCACTGCGCTGGCCGCGGCGGGTTACCGCACTGTGGCGCCCGACATGCGCGGCTATGGCGGCACCGAAGCGCCGCCGCACATCGAGCAGTACACGATGCTGCACCTGGTGGGCGACATGGTCGAGTTGGTGAAGGCGCTCGGCGAGAAGCAGGCCGTCATCGTCGGACACGACTGGGGTGCGCCGGTGGCGTGGACGTCGGCGCTGCTGCTGCGCCCCGACGTGTTTCGCGCCGTGGCCGGCATGAGCGTGCCCTTCACGCCGCCGGGCAAGATCGACCTGCTGAGCGCGCTCGAGAGCCAAGGTGTCACGACGTTCTACATGCAGTATTTCCAGGCACCGGGCGTCGCCGAGGCCGAACTGGAGCACGACATCGAAGCGTCGCTGCGCCGCATCTATTTCAGCGGCTCGGGCGACGGCCCCGAGCGCCCGACGTTCGGCGTGCTGGAGCCTGGCGCGGGCGTGCTCAACAACACGGTCGACCCGCTGTCAGCGGGCCACACATTGCCGGGGTGGCTGCCGCGCGAAGACCTGGCGTACTACGCCGGAGAGTTCAAACGTGCCGGCTTTCGCGGTGGACTGAACTGGTACCGCAACCTGCGCCGATCAACGGAGCTGCTGATGCCGTGGCGTGGCTGCATCATCCGCCAGCCCTCACTGTTCATCGCTGGTGAGCGCGACAACGTGCTGAGGTTCCCGGCGTCGAAAGCGCAGATCGAAGCCTACCCGCGCACCCTGCCGGGCCTGCGCGGCAGCCACATCTTGCCGGGCGCGGGCCACTGGATTCAGCGCGAACGCGTGGACGCCGTCAACGCTTTGCTGCTGACTTTTTTGCGGGGGCTTTGAGTTTTGCTGGCGCTTTGACCGTCACTTTCGCCGTCACTTTCGCCGTCACATTCGCCGTCACACTCGCCGCGACTTTCGGCGCCACTTTGGGACTTTGCGCCTTCATCGACTTGACCAGGCGCGATGGCTTCGCGGCTTTTGCCGGCGCGGCCACCTTCGGTGCCCTTTTCACCTTGGCGGGCAACGCCTGCGTAAACGCGTAGCCGCGCTGCACCCATTGCGCCATGTCTTTGGGCGGGAGCGTCAACGCGTCGGCAAACAGCGCGTACTGTTTCATGGTGCGTCCCATGATCACGCAAGGGCGCTGCACCGCTTCATCGGGCAGGCGCACGATCAGGCGGTCTTCGTGCAGGCCGGCGAACATGTTGCCGTTGACGAACGCGCACGGGCAGCCAAACATCTGGCGCCGTTCTACATTCGCTTGCGCCGGCAAGGCCGCGAGAAAACGCGTTGCCAGTTCGGGAGGTACTTTCTTCCAGTCGGTCATCGACATCCTCCTTGTATGTCATCCCGGCGAAGGCCGGGACCCACCCTCAGTCCACTCTCCTGGATCCCGGCTTTCGCCGGGATGACAGTTGCTCGGGGGACCTGGGCAGGATAGCGATGGCGTCGATCGCCGGCAAGGTCGCGGCATCTGCGACATCTGCGCGCTCGCTACACTGGAGCGAGGCACCGATGCGGCGCCGGTTCCCTCTTACTCGATCTGCCGACACATGACCCACGAAATCACTCCCGCGCTGCGCACTGAACTCGCGCCCACCGGCACCTTGCGCGTGGCGCTCAATCTGTCGAACTTTCTGCTCGTAAACGCGGCGACGGCTCAAGATGCTGAGCCGGCGGGCATCGCACCGGACATCGGCCGCGAACTCGCGCGGCGTTTGGGCGTGCCGGTTGCGTTCGTCAAGTATCCGCAGCCGGGTTTGCTCGCCGCCGCAGTGTCGTCAGGCGTCTGGGACGTCGGCCTCATCGGCGCCGACCCGCTGCGCGCGAGCGAGATCGCCTTCACCCCGGCGTACCTCGAAATCGAAGCCACTTACCTCGTGCCCGCGGGCTCGCCGATCCTCAGCCTTGCCGAAGTGGATCGCCCCGGCGTGCGCATCGCCGTGGGCGACAAGACCGCTTACGACATGTACCTGCGGCGCACGTTGCAGCACGCCCAACTCTGCCGCGCCAATGGCCTGGACGCTTCGTTCGAACTGTTCGTGCGGGAGGGTCTCGATGCGCTGGCGGGCCTGAAGCCGCGCCTCGTCGCGGACCAACAGAAACTCCTCGGCTCGCGCCTGCTGGAAGGGCGCTTCACCGCAATCCAGCAAGCGATCGGCACGCCGCTTCAGCGCAGCGCCGCGGCGGCGTATCTGCGGGACTTCGCGGCGCAGATACGCACCGGGCTCGTCGCGCAGTTGATCGCCAAACACGCGGTGCGCGGCGTATCGGTCGCGCCTCCGGCGGCGTAACGCACGGTCGCCTGGCGGTGGCTTCGCGCCCCGCTAACTACGCTGTTCGTTCGATCGGCTGCATGGCTGTTTGCCGCCGATTGCCGATACCCGTGGACGGCGGCTTACTGGCTCACAAGAGGCTCTCGATGCAATGCCTGGCCATCGCGATCATGCGATCGCGAGCTGAGCTGCTCCTGACTGGACATTCACCGGTACCCGCACTCGGCCATTATGGAGAGCTCTCCATAATGGCCGTCGAGCGCCAGCCACTGCATCGATCAGCCCGGCGGAAAGGCGACGTTCGACGTCAAGGCGTGGGCCTTCTCAGCCGCCAAGACCCTGTGCACGACGGATAGCCGCTGCCTCCGTTCTTGGCGATCTTGAGCATCCCCTGACCTTGGGCTCGCAGTTCACGCAGGCACAGTTCGAGATCGAGCGACGATATCGAGCAGCTGCGCCCGTTCAGCCGCAGCAGGGTGGTTCGTCAGCGCGCGATGGCACTTGGCGAAGCCTGATCTCGGGCGGGCAATACCGTGTTGCGCGCAACCCGCTTCCGGATGAATTCGGCAATCGGAGTGCCCAACGGCGCCGAGAACCCAACGCCGATCAGAATCGAGGCGGTGTCGTGGTTTCGGAGCAATGGTCCCGGCACAAACTCACAAACTCCATCACGCGAAACAGCCAGAAACGTCGTGGATGCCGATGGAAAGGGCGATCGAATCGGCGTGCCGTCAATAGGGTTCAATGGCTGGCCGCAAAGAATGTCAGCAGCTGCTGCGCGAGCAAAGTCGGTTGCTCCTCGGGGATGAAATGCCCGCAGTCGGGAATCGCGCCGCCTTGCACGCTGTCGGCAATCAAGCGCAGCGATTCGAGCGGTTCTTCGCCGCGCCCACGCGCTTCGGTGCGTGCGCCGCCGAGCGCGAGCACCGGCATCGGCAGGCGAAACCCCGATTCGAAGGTCGCCCGGTTGTCCGCGGCATCGACGGGGATGTTGCGGTAGTACGCAAAGCCCGCGCGCAACGCGCCGGGCTGGCTGTAGCAGCGCACGTATTCGTCGATGTCGTCGGGCCCGATCGCGCCGCGCTGCCAACTGAAGGC
>JANNKM010000016.1:0-7357 GCA_031396305.1 Rhizobacter sp. | reverse complement strand
ACAGCGCGTCGTAGATGTAGAGCACCGCGCCGCCGGGGTAGCCCCAGAGGAACTTGACGCCCTCGGCTTGGAGGCAACGGACGAGGATTTCCGAGCCGTTGGGGTCCTGGGTGGGGGGATTGGGCTGAGCGAGTGCCGCTCGCCGCAGTTCTGCAGCAGACATGTCCATCATGAACCTTTGCGGATTTCTCTAACGAAAAACCATCGGTGCACCTCTCCCGGCCCTCTTGAGGCGGGTGTGGTGACTGTTCGCCCGACTATTGCGCTCCCGGTTTGGAAGTGCGGTGTCGAGCCTAGTTTTGTGCGAAGCCGCATTATGTCATCGCTGACGGCCCGATCGGACCGCGCGGGCTCGTCGTTTTCCCCGGTGAGATAATCGCGCCCGTTTTCTCAGGGCTCAGGCCCGAGGCGCGCCGCCGTTGGCATCCGATAAAGAACTCTCCGACTTCCTCAAGAGCGTCGAAAAGCGTGCCTTCAAGCGCGCCGTGTACGCCGTTCGCGACGACGAAGCAGCGCTGGACATCGTGCAGGACACGATGATTCGCCTGTCGGAAAGCTATGCGGATCGGCCGGCAGCCGAGTTGCCGCTGCTGTTTCAGCGCATCCTGAGCAATGCGACGATGGACTGGTTTCGGCGACAGAAGGTACGCAATGCCGTATTCAAGAATTTTTCCGAATTTATGGGCCCCGGCGAAGACGGCGAGGATTTCAACATCCTTGAAACGCTGGAGGCCCTTGACCTGGATGGCCGCGCCGAGGCGGAGAGTGCGGCCGATTCACTTTCTCGGGCACAAATCCTGCGTGCGATCGAGGTCGAAGTTGCCGAACTTCCGCAGCGTCAACGTGAGGCCTTCCTGCTGCGTTACTGGGAGGAACTCGATGTCGCCGAGACCGCTGTGGCGATGGGTTGCTCGCAGGGCAGTGTGAAAACGCACTGTTCGCGGGCAGTGCACGCATTGGCCAAGGCGCTCAAGGCCAAGGGAATATCACTGTGAAAGACGCAAATTCGACGGAGTTGTATTCGAAACTGGCCTCTGCAGAGGCACGGTTTGCGTCGCGCGTGATGGCGCGCATGAGCGAAGGCGCCGACTCGCTCGCGCCTGAAGTATTGGAGCGCTTGCGATTCGTGCGTGAAACCGCCTTGCAGCGCGCACACGCCATGCGCGCGGCGAACGCCGCCGTGCCGTCGCTGGCCACGCCAAACGCCGGATCCCTGATCCTCGGTGGCTGGGCCGGGGGTTGGGGCGTGAAATTCGCCTCCGTGCTGCCACTGATCGTCCTGATTGCGGGCTTACTGCTCATCCAGGAATTGCAAACCGAGGCACAAATCTCGATTGCCGCCGAGATTGACGCCGACTTGCTGGCTGACGATTTGCCGCCAAGGGCCTACAGTGACGCTGGTTTCGTGGAGTTTCTCAAGCTGCCCAAGGATTGAGGCGTTCTTGCTGTGCAACAGTCGGTTGGTTCTTCGCTTTTCGGGTCGAGATTCACCACGGCGTGGGCGATCATTTCGCTGCTCGTCGGCGGCTTGAGCATGACAGCGCCCGCCCGCGCGCAGCCCTCCGTGCAGGCCCTCGCCGCACCGAAACCCTCTGAAGGGGCCAAGCCGCGCTGGCAGGACTTGAATCCGGCACAGCGCGAAGCGCTGAAGGCGCTGGAGCGCGAATGGCCCACGATCAACGCTGACGGCAAGCAAAAATGGCTCGCCATCGCCGCCAAGTACTCCTCGATGTCGCCGCAGGAGCAAACGCGCCTGCAAGCGCGCATGTCCGAGTGGGCCAGGCTCAGCCCGAAGGAGCGTGGCCTGGCTCGCCAGCAGTTTCAGGCCGCCAAACGCGTCGCTCCGCAGGATCGGCCCGCTCAATGGGAGGCGTATCAGGCCCTACCCGCAGAGCAAAGGCGCACTTTGGCCGCCCGAGCTGCGGCGCCCGCCGCCGGCGCCGTGACTCGCCAGCGCGTCGATGGGTCACCCTCCGATTCCAAAGGCGGGCGACCTCAGGCCAAATCGAACATCGTGCCCAACCCGGCATTCGCGGTGCAACCGACCCCCGTCACCACCGGCGCGGTGCAAGCCCAACCCGGAGCCACGACCACGAGCATGGCCAAGCGTGCCGCGCCACCAGCGCACCAACAAACGGGCTTGCCAAAAATTGCGGCCAGTCCAGGCTTTGTCGACAAGACCACGCTTCTGCCGAAGCGCGGCCCCCAGGGCGCAGCCATCCGTTCAATCGCAGCCTCTGAACCGAACCGCCAGCCGTGACTGACCCCGCGCCCGCGGCTGACGCGAACAGCGCAGTCACACCGAGCCTGCGCCGGCGTCTGGCATGTTTCACCTACGAAGGTATTCTGCTCTTTGGCGTGCTGATGATCGCCGCTTACCTGTTTTCCAGCCTAGCCCAGCAGCGCCACGCGCTGGCCAGCCGAACGCTGCTTCAGGTCTATCTGTTCCTCGTCTTGGGCGTCTACTTCGTCTGGTTCTGGACCCACGGCGGCCAGACGCTGGCAATGAAAACGTGGCGCATTCGCCTCGTCACGGCTCACGGGGCCGCCCTTTCCCAGAAACGGGCGCTGGCGCGCTACATACTGTCGTGGCTCTGGTTCATGCCCGCCCTGCTCGTCGTCTGGCTGTCCGGAACGCAGCAGCTTGGGATCGTGTTCGCAAGCCTGAGTGCCGGAATCCCTGTGTACGCTGCCATGTGCTTCACCAATGCTGACCGGCAGTTCCCGCACGATGTCCTTTGCGCCACTCGACTGATCTGCACCGCGCCCAGCCCGAGAGCCTGAGGACCCGCGCACGGGGCGCACCCCAAGGCACAATTCGCAGCCTATGAGCAACCCCCACAAGGGACGGACGGGCCTGTCTCGCATCGTTCACGCCGTGCGCTATTCCGTGGCCGGCCTGAGAGCCGCCTATCGCGGCGAAAGCGCGTTTCGCCAGGAGTTCTGGTTGGCGGTGGTTCTGGTGCCGGCCTCGTTCTGGCTGGGGCGCGGCTGGCTTGAGGTGTCGGTGCTCGTCGGTTCCGTCCTGCTCGTGTTGATCGTCGAACTGCTCAACTCCGCTGTCGAGGCGACGGTCGATCGCATTTCATTCGAACTGCACGCCCTGTCCAAGAGCGCAAAAGACTTCGGCAGCGCCGCCGTCATGCTGTCCCTCCTGCTGTGTGCGGGCGTCTGGGCCGGTGCGATCTGGACTCGGCTCAGCGCCTGAAATGATCCCGATGCCTCGCCCCACTCTGTGCGTCTACTGCGGCTCGCGGCTCGGCAGCTTGCCGGCCTTCGCACAGGCTGCGGAACTCGTGGGCAGCGAAATCGGACGCCGCGGCTGGAACATGGTTTACGGCGGCGGGCGTTCCGGTTTGATGGGAGTGGTGGCCGACGCAGCCCTGGCTGCGGGCGCGCGCGTCGTCGGCGTCATCCCGCAAAGCCTGATGCAACGCGAGGTCGGGCACCAGGGCCTGGCAGAGTTGCACGTCGTGCAGACGATGCACGAACGCAAGTTGATGATGGCACAGCAAAGCGATGCCTTCATTGCGCTGCCCGGAGGCATTGGAACGTTCGAGGAGTTGTTCGAGGTCTGGTCGTGGCGCCAACTCGGCTACCACGACAAGCCGCTCGGACTGCTCAACGTCCAGAGCTACTACGAAGCTTTCGGATCGATGATGCGCGCAGCCCACTCGCATGGGTTCGTCACGTCTGCGCAACACGCGCTGCTCGAGATCGATACCGACCCGATGCGACTGCTCGACACGCTGGGTGCACGCATGCCGCTGGCCACGGCCCCGGACGACTACCGCAGTATCTGATCTGCCGCCTGTCAGACCGCGTCTTCGTCGGTCTCCCCGGTGCGAATGCGCACCACCTGCTGCACCGCCGAGACAAAGATCTTCCCATCGCCGATCTTGCCGGTTTTCGCGGCCTTGACGATGGCCTCGATGCAGCGGTCCACATCGCCGTCTTTGACGACGACTTCAACCTTCACCTTCGGCAGGAAGTCGACCACATACTCGGCGCCGCGGTAGAGCTCGGTATGCCCCTTCTGGCGTCCGAATCCTTTCACTTCCGTCACGGTCAGCCCCGTGACGCCGACCTCGGCCAAGGCCTCTCGCACCTCCTCCAGCTTGAACGGCTTGACGATCGCGGTGATTTGTTTCATGGGCGGCTCGCTGGAGAACAGGAATCGAAAGAGTTTACGCCCGGAACTTCGACGTGATCGGATAGCGCCAGTCGCGACCGAATGCACGGTGCGTGATGCGAATGCCCACGGGCGACTGGCGGCGCTTGTATTCGTTAACCTTGATGAGCCGCGTGACGCGCTCCACGTCGGCCTGCGCAAAGCCTGCCGCCACGATCTCGGCGATGCTTTGGTCTTCTTCCATGTAGCGCTGCAAGATGCCGTCAAGTACCTCGTAGGCGGGCAGGCTGTCCTGGTCGGTCTGGTCGGGGCGCAACTCCGCCGACGGAGGCCTCGTGATGATGCGCCGCGGAATCACCTCGGCGCCCTGCGCATTGCGCCAGGCGGCGAGCCGGTACACGAGCGTCTTGGCCACATCCTTGATCACGGCGAATCCTCCCGCCATGTCGCCGTACAACGTGCAATAGCCGGTCGCCATTTCGCTCTTGTTGCCGGTGGTCAGCACGATGCTGCCAAACTTGTTCGACAACGCCATCAGCAAGGTGCCGCGCACCCGGGCCTGGATGTTCTCTTCGGTCGCGTCTTCAGCAAGCCCGGCAAACTCCTGCGCCAGGCTTGAACGAAACGCATCGAGCATCGGCACGATCGAGATTTCGTCGTACCGCACCTTCAAGCGCTGCGCCATCTCGCGCGCGTCGATCCAGGAAATGTCCGCGGTGTACGGCGACGGCATCATGACGGCGCGAACCTGCTTCGGCCCGAGCGCGTCGACGGCCAACGCCAGTACCAGCGCGGAATCGACTCCCCCGCTCAGGCCGATGATGACCCCTGGGAATCCGTTCTTGCCCACGTAGTCGCGCACACCCGCCACCAACGCCGCCCAGGCCTGCGCCTCGAAGGCCGGTAACGGCGCCACGTCACCAGTGGCTGTCTGCGCCGTCACGTCGAGCAGCGTCAATGCCTCTTCGAACATCGGCGAACGCGCAGCGACCTCGCCTCGCGCGTCGAGCGCGAACGAGGCGCCGTCGAACACCACTTCATCCTGGCCGCCCACGAGGTGCGAGTACAGCAACGGCATGCCTCGCCCGCGCGCACGCTCGGCCATGCGCTGCTCGCGCTCCTGCGCCTTGCCCAGGTGGAAAGGCGAGGCATTGAGCACGCACAGCACCTGGGCACCGGCTGCCTGGGCAGCGAGCGCGGGCTCGTCGAACCAAGCGTCTTCGCAGATGTTCAGGCCGAAACGCAGGCCTTGCACGTCAAACACTACCGGTGGCAGGCCGGCATCCCTGCCGGAGGCGAAATAGCGGCGCTCGTCGAAGACCTGGTAGTTTGGCAACTCGCGTTTGCAGTACGTCGCGACAATGCGACCTTCGCTGAGCACCGAAGCCGCGTTGTAGCGTTGCGGAACCGCCCAGGACTTGGACCTAAGATCGGCAAGCTCACCCAGTTGATGCGGATGCCCCACCACCACGAACAGATTCGGCAAGTCGGCCAGGGCGTGCGCGCACTCGATGACCGCCGCCGCGCAGGCCTGCATGAACGCCGCGCGGAACAACAGGTCTTCGGGCGGGTAGCCGCAAATCCCCAGCTCGGGGCTCAAGACCAGGCGCGCACCTTGCGCATAGGCGCGCCTGGCGGCGTCAGCGATCCGGCGCACGTTGCCTGCGAGATCACCCACTGTCGCATTGATCTGCGCCAGCGCCACTTTCACCGAGGGTTGAGCTGACATATGGCGGGACAGACGCGAAACGCAAACGTAGCGATCGATTATGTCATTCGGACCTACAGCGACCCGGCGAGCATCGACGCCGCGCAGTGGAACCGTCTGCTCGAACTCCAGCCCTCGTCCACGCCGTTCATGCGGCTCGAGTACCTGCTCGCACTGCACGCCAGCGGCAGCGCGAGCGCACGCGCCGGTTGGCATGCGCGGTTCGTGACGCTCGAGGACATCGACGCGCGCATCGTTGCCGCATGCCCGCTGTACCTGAAAGATCACTCCTACGGCGAGTACGTGTTCGATTGGGCCTGGGCCGACGCCTACCAGCGCCACGGCCTCGCGTACTACCCAAAACTGCTTGGTGCCGTACCGTTCACTCCGGTTCCCGGGGCGCGCCTGCTTGCCAGCGACGCATCGGCGCGCCGCGACCTGCTGCGCGCGATCGAAGCGCTGGCGCGCGCGGGCAAACATTCATCGGCGCATCTGCTGTTCCTCGACGACGCCGATGTGCACGCCGCGCGCGAAGCCGGCTGGATGCTGCGCGCCGGAGTGCAGTTTCACTGGAACAATCGCACGCCGACGCCCTATGCGGGGTTCGATGAATTCCTGGCCAGCCTGCAGCGCGACAAGCGCAAGAAGATTGCCCAGGAGCGGCGCCGCGTCAATGAGGCTGGCGTCACCTTTTCCCAGCTGGAAGGCGGAGCAATCAGTTCGGCAGACTGGGATTTCTTCTACCGCTGCTACACACTCACCTACCGCGCCCACCGCTCAACGCCCTACCTCACACGAGACTTCTTCGAGCGCATGGCCGACACGATGGCCCGGCACTGGCTGATGTGCCTCGCGTGGCGCGGCGGCGAACGAATCGCCGCATCGCTCATTGCGCTCGACCCGACGCAACGCGTCGCTTACGGCCGCTATTGGGGGGCGACCGAGGCGGTGGACTGCCTGCACTTCGAGGCGTGCTACTACCAACCCTTGTCTTGGTGCATCGCCAACGGCTACCTGCGCTTCGAAGGCGGCGCACAAGGTGAACACAAGATGGCGCGCGGCCTGCTGCCGGTTCAAACCTGGTCGGCGCACTGGCTTGCGCACCCGCAGTTCGCCTCGGCAGTGGCGGATTTCCTGGAACGCGAAGGTGAAGGCGTGGCGAACTACATCGGCGAACTGGAGGTGCGCCAGCCGTTCAAGCGCACCGAGCCGATGTAGCGGTCACTTGAAGTCTCCCGCAAGCGCCACCACCAGGTCCTGCGGACGGATGTACTTGCGCAGCGCCGCGTTCACGTCGGCGAGCGTCAACGCCGCCAACGCCGCATCGACACGCGCGGCCAAGGCAAAGCTGCGCCCGAGATAGAGATTGCTCGCCAGCTCACCAACATCATGGCGTTTGCAATGGAATGTCTGCCCGGCCACATGATGAGCCTCGACAATGTGCGTTCGATGACGCTGGACAGCGTGTGCCGGGATTGCACTTTGCCGTTTGGCATTGTGCCCGAAGTGCTGGCAGC
>JANNKM010000106.1:0-5438 GCA_031396305.1 Rhizobacter sp. | reverse complement strand
CCACCGCGCCGGGATGCTCGGCCTTGTCGGCCCGCAGCATGGCGGCAGTGGCACGCAATTGCTGCAGCTCGCGAGCGACGCGGCTTTGCGCCACGGCGCGCCGCTTGTAGCCGCGCACGGTGTCGGCGATGTCGGCCAGGTAGCGCACGCGTGCGCCGGGCACGATGGGCACCTGGTGCGTGCTGTGGCGCGTGGCCGCAAGAGGCAGGCGGCCCGCCACGACCGGCAGGCCCAGCGCAGCCAGCCGGGGCAGCAACGCTTGATACAGCGCCGTCGCGCCGTCGTCGTTGAAGCGGCTGGCCATGGTGCCGAAGACCGGCATCTGCTCGGCCGGCGTCTTCCAGGCTTCTCTGTTGCGCTGCACCTGCTTGGCGACGTCGCGCAGCGCATCGGCAGCGCCCTTGCGGTCGAACTTGTTGATCGCGACGAATTCGGCGAAGTCGAGCATGTCGATCTTCTCCAGCTGGCTCGCCGCGCCGAACTCGGGCGTCATCACGTACAGCGGCACGTCCACCAGCGGCACGATGGCCGCGTCGCCTTGGCCGATGCCTGAGGTCTCGACGATGATCAGGTGAAAGCCGGCGCACTTGCAGGCCGCCAGCACATCGGGCAGCGCCTGGCTGATCTCGCTGTTGCCGTGTTGACCCTGGTTGCGTGTGGCCAGGCTGCGCATGTAGACGCGCGGTCCTTCCCGCCATGGCGAAATGGCATTCATGCGGATGCGGTCGCCGAGCAGCGCACCGCCGCTCTTGCGCCGGCTCGGGTCGATCGAGATCACCGCAATGCGCAAGGCGTCGCCCTGGTCCAGCCGCAGGCGGCGGATGATTTCGTCGGTCAGGCTGGATTTCCCGGCGCCGCCGGTTCCGGTGACGCCGAGCACGGGGATCTTCGCCACAGCACCCGCTGCGAGCATCGCCTGTCGCAGCGCCGGGTCGCACTTCCCGTTCTCCAGCGCCGTGATCGCCTGTGCCAGGGCGCGCCAGGCGGCGTCGCTATGGCCCTGCATGTGCGCCACGTCTCGGGGGGCGTGCTCAGAAAGGTCGGTATCGCAGCGCATCAGCATCTCGCCGATCATTCCGGCCAGGCCCATGCGCTGGCCGTCTTCGGGGCTGTAGATGCGTGCCACGCCGTAGGCCTGCAGTTCAGCAATTTCGGGGGGCACGATCACGCCGCCGCCGCCGCCGAACACGCGGATGTGCGCGCCGCCTCGCTGGGCCAGCAGGTCCACCATGTACTTGAAGTACTCCAGGTGGCCGCCCTGGTAGCTGCTGATCGCGATGCCTTGCACGTCTTCCTGCAACGCCGCTGTCACGACTTCATCGACCGAGCGGTTGTGCCCGAGGTGCACCACCTCGGCGCCCATGCCTTGCAGCATGCGCCGCATGATGTTGATCGCGGCGTCGTGGCCGTCGAACAGCGATGCGGCAGTGACCAGGCGGACCTTGTGCGTCGGGCGATAGTCGGCCAGGGCCTTGAATTCGGCGGAAAGATCGGTCACGCGGAGTCTCCTTGGCGCCGGGGCGCCGGGCAGGCCGGGAGGTGGGTGCGAGTTGACGTATGCGAGTTGACGTATACGTCAACTTGGAGTGTAGCGCCGTGGCGCGCCCAGGCTGCATCAGCGGCGCCCATTGAGCCTCACACCAGGACCCTGCGGCTTGCCCAGCCCCTGTTGCGGGGACGCGTGTTCCAGGGCCTGACGCTTGCAACCCGAGCCATTGGCTGCACAATTCCGCTGCCAGTGTCAAAGCGATCGCGCGGCAGCGGCTCATACACACAACGATCGACAGGTGGAGACGCGTTGGAAACTAAACTGATTCCGACCAAGACCCGCGAGGGCCTTGCCGAGCTGACTGCGCGGCAACGCCGCGTCAGCCAGCGCCATCGAACCTTGTTGCTGCTCGTTGACGGACGGCGCAACGAGACCCAGGTGCGCGACATGGCCAGCCAGGCCGGCGTAGCGCCGGGCTGCTTCAATGATTTGCTCGAGCTGGGGCTGATCGAATTGCGCGCACCCGCCCCCACACTCCAGGGCACTGCCGCGACCGGACAGGTTCGGGCGTTCACCGCGCCACACGCTCAGGACTGGCGCGAGAGCGTCGCTGCCGATTCGGAGTTGCCGGCGTCGCGCACCCTGGCACCGACCAGCAGCTTTCTCGACTCCGCCACTGGCGAACCAGCGGCACCGTCATCATGGTTTCGGACCGACCCGGTGACCTACCACCCCGACGACGACGCTCTCGAACGTGCCCGCGAACTCCTGCTGCGAACCGTGCGCGCCGAAGCGCCGCTGGCCGGTACGCTGACATCGCTGCGCTTGTGGCGCGCACGTTCTCGCGAAGACCTGCGCCCGTTGATCGACGAGGTCGAGGCGCGCGTGAGCCAACGGCGGCGCAGCCTCAGCGCCACGCTCGCGCTGCAGCAGGCGCGCACCCTGCTGACCGGCCCACGCGGGCTGTCGTGGACAGCACGTTGATCGACCACGGGTCGACCATGAGTTTTCTCGCCATCGACGTCGGCAACACTCGGCTCAAATGGGCCCTGTACGAGGTTGCGCGACCCGGCGCCAGTTTGCTGGCCCACGGCGCCGTGTTTCTTGAGACCATCGACACGTTGGCGGAAATGGACTGGCGCGAACTGCCCGTGCCGTCGCAGATGCTCGGCTGCGTCGTTGCCGGCGACGCCATCAAGCGGCGCGTCGAGGAGCAGCTCGAATTGTGGGAACTCGAACCGCGCTGGGTGGTGTCGTCGGCGCGCGCCTGCGGCGTGAGCAACGGCTATGACCATCCAGTGCGCCTGGGGGTGGACCGCTGGACCGCGCTGATCGGTGCCCGCCATCACGTGCTCGCGCGCGGCCCGGCGCGGCCGGTGCTGGTGGTGATGGTGGGTACGGCGGTTACGGTTGACGCGCTCGATGCCGACGGCAAGTTCCTCGGCGGATTGATCCTTCCCGGCTTCGGCCTGATGCTTCGCGCTCTGGAGATGGGCACCGCCGGCCTGAAGGCGCCCACCGGCGAAGCCGTCGATTTCCCGACGAACACGAGCGACGCGCTGATGAGCGGGGGCGCCGACGCGATCGCCGGCGCGGTGGAGCGCATGCACCGCAAGTTGAAGGTGCGCACGGGCCAGAAGCCACTCGTCCTGATGTCGGGAGGCGCTGCCATCAAGCTGGCGCCGATCACCGAGTTGAAGCTGGAGACGGTGGATACGCTGATCTTCGACGGCCTGCTTTGCCTTCAGGCGGCCCGATCCGTCAATTGAGTTCACCTTCCTGAGGTGGCGGGCTAGGGAGGGGCTCGCCGGCCGCCTCAAAGAATGTAGCGTGACAGATCCTCGTTGCGCGCCAGGTCGGCAAGCTTCGCGTTCACGGCGGCGGCGTCGAGCGTCACCGTCTGGCCCACCATCTGGGGCGCCTGAAAACTCACCTCGTCGAGCAAGCGCTCCATCACGGTGGCCAGGCGTCGTGCGCCGATGTTCTCGGTGCGCTCGTTCACGTCGAAAGCGATCTGCGCGAGGCGGCGGATCGCATCGGGCTCGAGCTCCAGCGTCACGCCTTCGGTCGCGAGCAACGCCTGGTATTGCTTGACCAGGCTCGCCTGGGTGTGCATCAGGATCGCTTCGAAGTCGTCGACGCTCAGCGAGGCCAGTTCCACCCGGATCGGGAAGCGCCCCTGCAGCTCCGGAATCAGGTCGCTCGGCTTGCTCAGGTGAAACGCGCCAGAAGCGATGAACAGGATGTGGTCGCTGCGCACCATGCCGTACTTCGTGTTCACGCTCGTACCCTCGACGAGCGGCAGCAGGTCGCGCTGGACGCCCTGGCGCGAGACCTCGGCGCCGTGGCCGTCGCCGCGCGAAGTGACCTTGTCAATCTCGTCGATGAAGACGATGCCGTTCTGTTCGGCGTTGAGCAATGCCGCAGCCCTGATCTCGTCTTCGTTGATCAGTTTGCCCGCCTCTTCGTCGATGAGGAGCTTGTGCGCGGCGTCGATGCGAAGCTTGCGCGTCTTGCGCCGGGCCTGCCCGAGGTTCGCGAACATGCCCTTGAGCTGCTCGGCCATCTCTTCCATGCCGGCCGGGCCCATGATTTCTAGCGCGGGCTTGGGGTCGGCGACGTCGATTTCGATTTCCTTGTCGGCGAGCACGCCTTCTCGCAGGCGTTTGCGCATCACCTGGCGCGCCGTGCTTTCGCTCGGCGCGGCTGCGGCCAGACCGAACTCGCCGCCCTGGCGCGGCTGGGGCACCAGAATGTCGAGGATGCGGTCTTCGGCCGCATCTTCTGCGCGTGCGCGCTGGCGCTGCATCTGCAACTCGCGCTCCTGCTTGATCGCCATGTCCACCAGGTCGCGCACGATCGAGTCGACGTCCTTGCCCACATAGCCGACCTCGGTGAACTTGGTGGCCTCGACCTTGATGAACGGCGCGTCGACCAGGCGCGCCAGGCGGCGTGCGATCTCCGTCTTGCCCACTCCGGTCGGGCCGATCATCAAGATGTTCTTCGGCGTGATTTCGCCGCGCAAGGGCCCCGGCACCTGCTGACGCCGCCAGCGATTGCGCAGCGCGATCGCCACCGCGCGCTTGGCACCCGCCTGGCCGACGATGTGCTTGTCGAGTTCGGCGACGATTTCCTGCGGTGTCATCGAGATCACTCCAGCGTCTCGATGTTGTGCTGCTGGTTCGTGTAGATGCACAGGTCGCCGGCAATCTCGAGCGAGCGCTTCACGATGTCGTGCGCAGTCATGTCGGTGTGGCCATGCAACGCGCGCGCCGCCGCCTGGGCGTAGGCACCGCCCGAGCCGATGCCGATGATGCCCAGTTCGGGCTCGAGCACGTCGCCGTTGCCGGTGATGATGAGCGACGCTTCGTGATCCGCCACGGCGAGCATCGCCTCCAGCCGGCGCAGCACGCGGTCGGTGCGCCAATCCTTGGTCAGTTCGATCGCGGCGCGCACCAGGTGCCCCTGGTGCTTCTCGAGTTTTGCTTCGAAGCGTTCGAACAGCGTGAACGCGTCCGCCGTGGCACCGGCGAATCCGGCGAGCACCTGGTCGCGATAGAGCTTGCGCACCTTGCGCGCGCTCGCCTTGACGATCACGTTGCCCAGCGTGACCTGGCCGTCGCCGCCGAGCGCGACGCTGCGGCCGCGGCGCACGCTGAGGATCGTCGTTCCGTGGAAGGCTTCCATGCGCGGGTCGGGAGCTTCGGCGCGGTGCGGCGGCACACCGATCGCGTCTCAGCGTCTCAGTTGGTGCGTACCTTGACCTTGGCGTGCTCGTTGATGCCCATCGCACCAAAGAACAACGCCACGAGGCGATGCGCCTCGAGGAAACACACGCTGCGGCTTTCGGTACGGCGCGTCAGCACCCAGTTGAGCAGGTCGCCTGCGGCGATGAAGTCGACCCGTATCAGCAGCGCGCACGAGACCCGCAAGGGGCCGGACGCGACCG
>JANNKM010000545.1:0-8772 GCA_031396305.1 Rhizobacter sp. | reverse complement strand
ACCATGAACTCGATGTTGCTGCGGATCGTGAAGCGCACATGGCCTTCGGCATACGTGTCGGCGATGTCGCACAGCTTGCGGATCGTGTAGACGTCCATCTGGCGCTGCGTGCCGGCGCGCACCGTCCAGACCTCGTCGCCGGTGTGCGACACATGATGCAGCACGCCGGGGCGGGGGCGGTCATGGTACTTCCAGTTGCCATAGTTCTTCAGCAACGTCGGGTGCATGAAGGGCTTCGGGTCAGGGCAGCCGGATTCGATGGGGGTGCGCTGGGCCATGGTGGTACTCCGGTTTGATGCTGCGTCGGAATCAGGCGGCGGCCTTGGCGGCCTTGGTCGCGTCAATGCGTGCCACTTCTGCGTCCCAACCGTCGGTGCGCACATAAGGATTGGTGCGCGGTGTGGCGACCATGTTGGCGTCGATGTCCACGCCGATGCCTTCGAGGAAATTCACCAGGCCGATGCGCTCGATCATCTCGCCGGTGCGCTCGTGCTCAAGCGCGTTCTCGGCGAAGAAGTCGATCACCTTCTGGCCGAGTTCGACCAGCGCCTCGTAGTCTTCGTCGGTCTTGAGCGGCATGAAGGGTACGACGACGGTGCCCATCAGGTCGCCGATCTTCAGCGTGCGTTTGCCGCCGATGAGGATCGTCGCGCCGGTGTCCTTGCCGTGCGCCAGCGCGCCCGTCATGACGTTGATGCAGTGCATGCAGCGCACGCAATTGCTGTTGTCGATTTCCAGACAGTGCGTGTCGTTCACTGCGACGCTGGAGATCTTGTCGCCGGTGGCCACATCCTTGATCTCCTTGAGCATGATCGTCTTCGTCGGGCAGCGCGAGATCACGTCGTTCACCAACTCGTTCATGCCGTGTTTGGCGAACCACTTGCGCGCGAGCGGCTCGTCGACGCGGATGTTGTCGCGCCACGTGCCGATCACGGCCATGTCGGAGCGCTGGATCGAGTTCATGCAGTCGTTCGGGCAGCCCGAGAACTTGAACTTGAACTTGTACGGCAAGGCCGGGCGGTGCATGTCGTCGAGGAAGGTGTTGAGCACCTGCCGGTGCGCGCGCGATTCGTCGTAGCAGCTCTGCTCGCAGCGCGCCGCACCGACGCAGCTCATCGACGTGCGCACCGCGGGGCCGGCGCCGCCGAGGTCGAGGCCGATTTCATTGAGCGCGTCGAACGCCGGCTGCACGTTGGCGGTGGTGACGCCCTGGAACATGATGTCGCCCGACTGGCCGTGCAGCGCGATCAGGCCGGAACCATGCTTTTCCCAGATGTCGCACATCTGGCGCAGCAGCTTGGTGTCGTAGTGCATTCCCGCAGGTGGCTGCACGCGCAGCGTGTGGAACTCCGAGGCGTCAGGGAAGACCGGCTTATTGTTTTCGTCCTTCAGCTCGGTGAAACGCGGAATCACGCCGCCGCCGTAGCCGAACACGCCGACCGTGCCGCCTTTCCAGTAACCCTTGCGTGTGCGGTACGAGGTCTCGAGCTGACCCATCAGGTCAACCATGTAGTCCTTGTCGTTCGCCAGGCGCTTCAATCCCGTCACGAAACTGGGCCAGGGGCCGCTCTCGAGCTGGTCGAGCATCGGCGTGTCGTGTTGCTTTTTGGCCATGCGGTTTCACTCCTGTCTCAAGCGCTGCGATCAAGATCCGGCTGCGCGAGAGCGCGGCCGAACCGGTGCGGACTGGGCGAATGTTGGCGGCGCGCTGACCTGCCCGCCATCACTCTCGTTGGGTAGCCGAAGATAGACCGGAACGGGAATGCCGCCATTACCCGGAAGGGTTATCCACCGCTCACCCGTACCGGGTATGGACGGGGTATCGACGCGGCGCGCTCAATGCCGGTTTGAGGATGCCAGGATGAAACTGCCCCCACGTCGCTTCGCTGCTGCCGCCCGAGCAACTGTCATCCCGGCGAAGGCCGGGATCCAGGAATGTGATCTGAGGGTGGATCCCGGCGTGCGCCGGGATGACATACAAGGGGGCGTTCAGTGCCTGCTGGCGGCCGGGCGCCACTGACATGACGCGCCTGAATTCCCTGCTCAAGCTACGCGTTCCCCTGGGCGGGCAGGAGATCGAATTGCAGCAGGTCGACTACGCGGAGCCGGGCGACGTGCCGGTGCCGAACGACGGCTCCGCATCGAGCATTCCGATGAACATGTTGCGCACGCGAATTCGCGAGAAGAGTCGATTCACGGTGTTCGACGTGGACCCGCTCACGGCCGAGCAATGGGGCCAGGCGCTGCTCGCCTGGGCCCGCGCCCAGCCGCGCGGATAGACCCATGGCCGAGCGCAAGGCATCGATGGTCGACATCGGCTACTCGTTGGACGGCGCCTCGCTGCCGCGCGAGCACCGTTGCGCCCTGGCCGACGCGCTGGAGAGCGCGCTGCCGTGGCTCGTGGGCCTGCCCGGAGCGGGCATGCACCGCCTCAATTTCCCGGCCAGCGAAGGCCCGGACCTGCTGCTGGCGCGGCGCACACGGCTGCGCCTGCGCGTGCCGCGCGAGCGGGTCGACGACGCCGTCACGCTCGCGGGGCGTGTCTTGCAGGTCGGCGGCCGGCGCTTGCGCGTCACTGCTGCGCAGCCGCGTGAGCTGCTTCCGCACGGCGCACTCTACGCGCACGCGGTGGCAGCGGACATGGAAGACGAAGGCGCGTTCCTGATCGCAGTGGAGGCGGAACTGGAGCGCATGGGCGTGAAGGCCCGGCCGATCTGCGGCAGCCACCAGGTGTGGGAAGGCGACCAGGTGCAGGGATTCAGCCTGATGCTGGACGGCCTGACGATCGAAAACTCGCTGCGCATTCTCGAATCCGGCCTCGGGCCGCACCGCCGGCTGGGATGCGGCCTGTTCGTGGCGCACCGCTCGGCGCATGCGGTGGGCACGGCGCAGTGATCCGCGACGATCGGATTTCAGACCAATCGCAACCCGACAGGAGAACGTGAAGATGGGTTATGTAGTCAACGGGTCGGAACTCGAAACTGACGATCAGGGCTATCTGCTCGAGCCCGACTACGGCGACGAAGTGGTGCGCGTGATCGCCGCCGCCGAGGGCATCACGCTCACCGACAACCACTGGAAAGTGGTCAGCTACCTGCGCGACGAATACCGCGAACACGGCCACACGCCGAACTTCCGCAACATGCTCAAGGGCGTGACCGCGTTGCTGCCGGCGGTGGACAGCAAGGCGCTCTACGACCTGTTTCCCACCGGCCCGGCGAAGCAGGGCGCCAAGGTTGCCGGATTGCCGCAGCCGCTGGGCAAGGGCGGATATTGATGGCCATGCAAGCACCTCCCGCGCTGCGGATCAAGACCCGCTGGTTCAAGACCGGCGAGCGCAAGGGCGACGCTGAGCAGGCCAGCGCGATGGCGTTCATCGTCTGGCGCGTTGCGCACCAGATGCTCAAGCGAATGCGCGGCGCGAACTTCGACATCGACACCGGCCCGGGCTACTTCGACTTCATGCGCGAAGTGCTGGTGTTCCTGGTGGCTGTGACCGACCGCATCGCGCATGCGCGGCTGAGCGAGGCCGGTCGCAGCGAGTTCACGCCCGCGCTGGTGCGCCACGTTGCGCGCACGCTGCAGGAAAGCGAAGACGAATGGCTGGGTGCGGCCCCGGCGGGAACACCCAGCCATGCCGACACCTTCATCGACCTCGTCAATGAGGTCTCCCAGCACTATGCCGAATTCGGCGCCGAGCCCGACGCGCCCGACGATCGAGGCGGCTTCCACCCCGACTTCGCCTTCGTGCGCTACCTCGGCAAGCGCCTGGAGCCCACGTTGCCGGAAAAAGACCGCCGCTGGGTCATCGAACAGGTGATGGCCGCCGAAGCGCCCGAAGCCGTGGGCATCGTCCAGAGTTCGATGCGCAACCTGTACGACCCGGCGCCGGCCCGGCCGCGCCGTACTTCCATGAGCGGTGACTAGGATGACGCGTACCGTATCGGGCGATGAGCGTGGGGTGCCTTTCGGCCCCGAGCCGTTGGCGGGCCTGCGTTCAGCCTGCCAAGGTTTCGACGCAAGGGCGACGGCGCCGCCCTGCTGCAACTGTCGGTTGCCTGCCGCACCTTTGCATGCCACCCAGGTGCCCATGAATCGTGGGTCGCTCGAAGCGCGGTGGAGCGAATGAAATGAACGCGCCTGTTGCACCTGAGCTGATCGAACGCAGCGCGAGCCCGTTTGATCTCGACGACGACGCCACCTACCTGCGCTGGCGCGACTGGAAGCTCGGCACGCAGCCCAGGTGCATCGACGACTTGATCGTCGACATTGCCGACCCGCGCTCGCTCACCGAACCTGAACGTGCCGCGCTGCTGGCGCGCATTGGGTGCGCGAACTTTGCCGTCTACCGGTCGCGCCAGTGCGACGAAGACCCGAACCTGGCACGCGCGCTTGGAGCACAGCTCGGCTTGCACCGGCTCGACGCGAACTGGCTCGCCGACGAAGACGGCATTTCCAGGGTCGCCGTGTCACAGAATTCCGACGGCCGCGGCGGCTTCATTCCGTACACGAACAAACCCATAGGCTGGCACACCGACGGCTACTACCACCCGCAGCAACGCCGCATCCAGGCGATGATCCTGCACTGCGTGCGCCCGGCGCGGCGTGGTGGCGTGAATGGCTTGCTTGACCACGAGAGGGCCTACATCGCCCTGCGTGATGCGTCGAAAGACCATGTGCGCGCGCTGATGCAGCCCGACGCGATGACCATTCCTGCGCGCAATGACCCCGACGACGCCGGCGGCGTCGCGCGCGAGGCACAGGCCGGAGCGGTGCTCAGCGTCGACGCCGCGCAGGGCCACTTGCACCTGCGCTACACCGCACGCCAGCGCAGCATCGAGTGGAGGTGCGACAGCGTGACGCAGGCGGCGCGGCAATTTCTTGAGTGCGTGCTCGCGGGCGCGGGAATGCCGATTCTGCGCGTGCGGCTGGACAGCGGCATGGGCATCGTCGGCCACAACATCCTGCACGACCGCACGGGCTTCGAAGATGACCCGCTGCATCCGCGCCTGTTGTACCGGGCGCGCTACCTCGACCGTATCGATGCGCTTCAGGCGGCACCATGGCGCATTGGGTGACGATCTGGCGCGCGGCGCAGCTCGTGCAGGTGCCGCGCGGCACCTTGCAGCAGCGCGTGCGCAGCGGCGAGATTCAGCTCTCCGAGGGCCTGATCTCCACCGAGCGGCTGCTCGAGCTCTATCCGCAGGTGCGGCTCGAAGAATCGGGCATGCTGGAGCGTGCAGTGCAGATTCGCGAAGACGCGTTCAGCAGGCGCGTACGCGAGCGTATCCTGCCGAGCCAGGAGGTGCTCGCGCAGCGCCTGTTCCGCCAGAGCCAGGAACTCGCCGACACGCAGCGCCACCTGCAGCGCTATCACGCCCTGGTGATCGGACTGCGCGAGCGCTTGCGCGAACTGCAATCCCAGGCGGGCGGCGACGATGCGCGGCTGTTGGAGGTCGAACGCCAGTTGACCGACGGGCTGGCACGCGTCTTGGCCACTGAATCCGTTGATATGCTGGATGTCATGGACGACATGTTGAAAGTGATGTCGGCGCAGGTCACGCTGCGTCCGAGCGGGCGTCAGTTCGCAGTGGAGGGGCACGACACGCTGCTGCAGGCAGGCCTGCGCGCCGGGCTGAAGCTGAACTACGGCTGCGGCAACGGCAGCTGCGGCATGTGCAAGGTGCGCGTCATCGCGGGCGACGTGAGCAAAGTCATGCATTTCGACTACCCACTGTCGGAAGCCGAGCGCCAGCAGGGCTACATGCTGATGTGCGCGCACACCGCGGCGAGCAGCGAGATCACGCTGGAAACGCTCGAAGCCAGCGGCCCGCGCGACATCGCACCGCAACAGATCTTGACGACGGTGCGCGCCGTGCGCGAACTGGCGCCCGACACGCGGCTGCTGCACCTGCAAACGCCGCGCAGCCACCGCTTGCGCTTTCTCGCCGGGCAGTCGGTCACGCTCGGCAGCGTCGGCACGGCGGCGACGGCGGGCGATGACGTGCGCGCCACGTTTCCGATCGCCAGTTGCCCGTGTGACGACCGCAACCTCCACTTCTACCTGGCACGTCAAGCAGACAACCCCTTTGCGCAGCAGGTGTTCGACGGCACCCTCAAGCCCGGCGACGCCGTCAACGTGTGGGGGCCGCTGGGCGAGTTCGTGCTCGCCGACAGCGCGCGGCCCCTGGTCTTCGCCGCGTGCGACACCGGCTTCGCGCCGATCAAGAGCCTGATCGAACACGCCCTGTCGCTCGACGCCGCGCCTTCGCTGTCGCTGTTCTGGCTCGCCACGCGCAGCGACGGGCACTTCCAGGCGAACCAGTGCCGCGCCTGGTCGGAAGCGCTCGACGGATTCGAATACGCACCCTTCGCCGACGTCGATCCGGTCGCGGGCGCAGCCCAGGTGGCCGCGGCGATGCGCACCGACCTGTTCGACATCGATTGCGATTTCTATCTCGCCGGTCCGCCTGACTTCGTGGCGGCGTTGCGCGGCGCGCTGGCCGACGCCGGAGTGCCTGCGGCGCAGGTGATGGCCGAGCATGCATGATGGGCCGCAGCGACCTCATTGACCTCGGCGACAACGGGGATCCGAGCGCCTGCAGCGGCGGTGAGTCGTTTGCGCTGCGGGTTCTGGGCGACAGCATGGCGCCGGAGTTCGTCGAGGGTGAAATCATCATCGTCGAACCCGATGGGGCGCTGCGTGACGGCTCATTCGTGCTCGCGCAAAGCGCCGGCGAATGGACCCTGCGCCAGTTGCTGCGGCTGGGCGATGGCTGGAGCCTGCATGCGCTGAACCCGGCGTACGCCGACCAGCCGCTGCCTGATCTTGCGGCCGTGCACGGCGTCGTGATCCAGAAGGCCGTGCCCGGGCGGCGCCGCCTCACCAAACACTACCTCTGATTCGACCCCGCATGCCGTACTTCGTTTTCAACGTCAAACCCTTCGCCCAGATCGACAAGCTCGCCGAGTTCGCTTCGTTCAAGGAAGCATCGGCTCACGCCAAGGCGCTGCGCGCTCAGCCGCCGATGGCCGTGGACGGCAAGATCAAGGTCATGTTCGCGGACAACCAGCAACTCGCGGAAGACCTGCTGTGCCAGATTCGCGAACCCGGCCCGACGGGTGACGACTGAAGGTGGGCGTGTGACGGACAGCAACGCACCCGAGACGAACGGCTGCTGCGGCGCGCCGGGCAGTTGCGTCTTCAGCAAGCCCTTGCAGGCGCGGGTGGCGGTGTGCGAGTGCGCCGAGCGCCACACGCGTGGCGAGCGCGACTTCATCGACTGCATCTCCCCCGTCGCGCGCACCAACTGCACGACGCTGGCCGCGTTGCTGCATGAACGCGCGCGCTTCGCGCTGCACCTGCCGCGCGCTGACCAGCCCGTCATCCATGCGCTGGCGATGCGTCTACAGTGCGGTGGCGTGCTCGCGCTGCAGCACGCGCTGGGTGCACCACGGCCCGATGTGCACCGCCTCGTCGGCGCCGCGCAGCAGCGATATGGCAGCCTCACCGATCTGCCGTGGGATGCGATCGTGCGCGAGCTCGTCCAGTGGCAGGGGCGCAGGTCACGCCGGCCCGCTGCGCAATGAATCCCCAGATCACCGAAGCCTGGCGCGCGCTCGTTCGCGCGGTGCAGAGCAACTGCAACATCGCCGACGCGCGACACGCTGCCGACCTGTCGCTGTGCATCTACTTGCTGCAGATGCGAGAGTTCTATCGCTGGGAACAGGGCTTGGGTTTCGACACGCCGCTGGACCGCGACGCCATCGGCCAGTGGCTGGCGCAGCGCGAAGCGCTGTGGGGCGAGCTTGAGGCCCGCCCGTTCGAGGCCCTGCCGTTTGGCGGCGACCACTTCGATCCGCTCGATGCCGCGGCATTGAACGCGGAGTTGGCGCGTGAAGGACTGGTGTACGGGGCCGGGCTGGCGGGAGTCGATCGCCCGGTGTTCTTTCTCGCCCAAAGGCAAGGCACGCAGCAACGCGAAGGACTGACGTTGCAGACGTGCGGGCAGGAGTACGCCCGCGGCCTGTTCGCGCCACCGGCGGCGCTGGCGGGTGACGGCACGATCGTGCTGCGGCGCGAATCGCTGGCGCGCTGGCTGTGGGAAAAGTTCGAGGCCTTCAGCCTGCGCCGCGCGGGCGGCGCGTTCCAGGCGCTCGCCGACGCCTATGGCCTGCATGACAACGCTGCGTTCGTCGCCGCCTTGCCGCGCCTGGTGGACGAGTTGTGCGAGACGCTCGTCCTGCATGAGCTGGGCGAGCATCGCGCCGGGCTCTGGCTCGGGCCGGGCTGGGCGGCGATGCGAATGGATCTTGGGCAGCGGCGCACCGACTTGGGCGTGCGCGCGGTGCGCGATCACCTTGCCGACCTGGAGGTGACGCTGCCCACGCTGCTGGCAAACGGTTCGTCGAGTGCGCTGCATTTCTGGTTCGCCAACTACGAAGGTGTGCGCGAGCGCCTGTTTCCGGCGCTGGCGCTGGGCTACGCCGATTGGCGCGGTGGCGATGCCGGCGCAGCGCTGCTGCGGGCCGCGGGCGCGGGCGTCGCCCACTTCCGGCGTGTGGCGCGACAGGTACTGGCGTTGCACGCGCGGCTCGGGTCGGACGCAGGACCGGCGATCCAGCGCCTGCTCGCGGCGCCGGAAGCCGTGTGCACGGGGGCGCCGTGAGAGCGGCAACAGTTGCGCCGAGCGCGCGCATCGAGCGCGCGGGTATTCACCTAGTCCTGGACGCCGTAAAAACTGAATATGAAAGCATACGGATATTAGAATG
>JANNKM010000532.1:0-12255 GCA_031396305.1 Rhizobacter sp. | reverse complement strand
AGGCACCACCACCACGGCCACTGTCAATGGCAGCGGATTGGTGACCGGAGTTTCGGCAGGCACCTCGTTGATCTCGGCCAGCCTGAACGGAGTCTCGGGAAGCACAACGCTGACGGCGACGAGCTGGGTTCCGGTCCAGATGACGGCGTTCAGGTTCTGGCTGGTTCCGGAGGATCGGGGCGTCCACGTGGTTCCGTCGGGAGAAGTCATGATGGTGCCTGCGGCGCCGACCGTCACGAATTGGGTTCCGGTCCACGCGACGCCCATCAGCGCGTTGACAGTCCCGGAGCCGCCCCCCGAACCGGAACTGACTGTCGCCCAGTTCGAGCCCAGCGTGGTCACCGTCAGCGTTGTGCTTCCCGAGACTCCGTTCAGGCTGGCCGAGATCAACGAGGTGCCTGCCGAAACTCCGGTCACCAATCCGCTGCCATTGACAGTGGCCGTGGTGGTGGTGCCTGAAGTCCAGGTGGCCTGTGCACTGACGTTCAGCGTGCTTGCGTCGGAATAGGTTCCCGTGGCCGTCAACTGCCTGGTGAGGCTCGTTTCTACGCGAGGATCGGCTGGCGTGACGGTGATGAATTGCAGCACGGCGGGCGTCACGGTGACAGTGCTGGTGCCCACATGGCCTGCCAGGCTTGCGGTGATGAGGGAGGACCCGAGGTCCAACGCCGTGACCAAGCCGCTGCCGCTGATCGGGGCTACCACCGGGTCGGCGGAAGTCCAATTCACTTGCGCCGAAATATCCCGAACGCTGGCATCGGAAAACGTGCCTGTCGCCGCCATCTGCAAGTCAATGCCTTTGGCAATGCCCGGATCGACCGGCGTCACGGCAATGGACTGCAACGTCACCGGACTCACGGTCATCAGGGTGCTTGCAGAAAATGCTCCCGTAGACGCGGTGATCGTCGAAGTGCCGGCCGCGAGCGCGCTGGCCAGCCCGCTTGAATCGATGGTCGCGACGGCCGGTGCATTCGAGTTCCAGGTGACGGACGTGAGGATCTGCGTGGATCCATTCGAGTAATGCCCGATCGCCGAAAACTGCTGGGTCAAGTATTGATTGACGGTGGGATTGGCAGGGCTCACGGTGATCGATTGCAGCGTCGCCGCGCCGACGAACAGCGTTGTGCTTCCGGAAATCGATCCGAGAGTTGCGCTGATAGTGATGGAGCCGGCCTTGGATGCCGTCGCCAAGCCGCTGCTCCCGATACTTGCGACCGGTGTTGGGGGAGGCTCACCGATACCCGCAGGAGGGGCGTACCACGTCACCTGCGCGGTAATGTCCTTGGAGGTTCCGTCTGAATAGACTCCCGTCGCAACATACTGCTGGGTCAATCCCAGTGCCAGCGTCTTGTTCGCCGGCGTGACGGCAATCGAAGCAAGTGCGGCAGGCGGCGCATTCAAACTCGGCGAGTTGTCGCACCACTGTTGCGCAGGTGGAATATTCCAATTGATCCTGCCGAAATTCATCAGGCTGTTGCAGCCGCTTTGGCCGCCAACCCCGGGGCCCTGGCTCGATGTACCAGAGGAGGCGTTGTTCGGCGTGAAATTGAGTTGCTGGCACTGCGAGTCTCCATTGCAAATGAAGTGGTAGTACCAGCCGGAATCGCTGCTGCTTCCCCCGGCGCCACCACAGGCCGCGACCACCAACGCCGCCGCCCACGAACACAGCGTGCCCAAGCTCAGACCGAAATTCCTCCGTGACGACATAACATCCCCGTTGATCGCGACTGCGCACGCCGCGCGTTGGAAGGCGACGCGGTCATCATCG
Source organism: Rhizobacter sp. (assembly GCA_031396305.1). GTDB lineage: Bacteria > Pseudomonadota > Gammaproteobacteria > Burkholderiales > Burkholderiaceae_C > JAEMQF01. The sequence goes on along the minus strand of JANNKM010000532.1, from coordinate 10,487 downwards.
GCGCAAGGATCGTCTGCGCGAGGGTGTCCCAGGAGGTGGCGATGCACGCGCCGTGCATTGCGGGCGGAATCGGCAGATTTGGGACGGGCGTCTTGTCGTAGTACATCCGCAGGATGGTGCCGGTACCTCGTTCACGCTGCTGCTCACGTTCGGCCATGAGCCGACCTTCGACCTCTCTGCCGAGAGCTGTCCCCTGACCCGGTCTGTTCAACGCCGAAGCCGGCACGTTTCGTCTCGGGGCATATGAGCACCGGCCGGAACGTCTGCTCGAGAAAGCCTCGCAGGAGGGCCGGTGCCCAGCCAACTCATCGCGTGGGGCCGGGGGACCGGCTGCGTCCGAAGTGGGCCAGCAGGTTCGCGTCAAGCTCGTGTCCACGAACGTGGAGCGTGAGTTCATCGACTTCGTGCTGGTCGATTGAACCCGGCGGTGGAACGCCAAGCGCGCGTCACTCACTGCCATCACAGCTCTGTACACTGCCGGTCGGCGGCCCGAGGGTCGTGTCACGCTACGCAAGAACCACCGCCGCGGAGGACCGTTGAAGGCAACGAGCCGGCTTTGGACTTCTGTCCGCTCGATGATCGGCCAACCCGGCCTGCTCAGGGCCTGGCTGGGTCCGGTGGTGAGCGCCGACGAAGCACCGCTGCGCGCCCAGCTCTTCACCGCCGACCAGATGGCGCAGCATGGCAAGAGCCTGGCTGCCGCCCACGAGCTGACCTTCGCCCGCGCGCCGGACCGGCTGCTGCCACGGCTCGCGTCGAATGAGAAAGTCCTGGTCGAGGTGTGGGCGCTGCTCATGCGCGGTGCCGAGGCGAAGCGCCGTGGCACGCCCGCCGGCGAATGGCTGCTCGACAACTTCTATCTGATCGAAGAAGAGATCCGCACCGCCAAGCGCCACCTGCCGCCGGGGTACAGCCGCGAGCTGCCACGGCTGCTCAGCGGGCCCTCGGCGGGCCTGCCACGCGTCTACGATCTCGCGCTGCAGACGGTGGCGCACGGCGACGGGCGGCTGGGTCGCGGCACCTTGAGCCGCTTCGTCGCGTCTTACCAGGCCGTGAAGGTGCTGCAGCTCGGCGAGCTGTGGGCGATTCCGATCATGCTGCGCCTGGCGCTGATCGAGAACCTGCGCCGCGTGGCGGTGCGAATCGCCGCCGGCCGCAATGAGCGCAATCTGGCCAACGTGTGGGCCGACAAGATGCTCGACGTGGCCGAGAAAGACCCCAAGGGGTTGATCCTCGTCATCGCCGACATGGCGCGCTCGGACCCGCCGATGACCAGCCCCTTCGTCGCCGAACTGGCGCGCCGCCTGCAGGGCCGCAGCGCGGCGCTCGCGCTGCCGTTGACCTGGATCGAGCAGCGACTTGCGGAATCGAATCAGACCATCGAGCAGTTGGTGCAGATCGAGGCGCAGAACCAGGCCACCGCACAGGTCTCGGTGAGCAACAGCATCGGCGGCTTGCGCATGCTGGGTGCGATGGACTGGCGCGAGTTCGTCGAATCCCTGTCCATGGTCGAGCAGGCGCTGCGACACGACCCCGCCGATGTCTATTCGCGCATGGATTTCACGACGCGCGACAACTACCGTCACGCAGTCGAGAGGCTGGCCAGGACCAGCCCCCTGCCCGAATTCGAGGTGGCCAAGGCGGCCGTCGAGCTCGCCGCGAAAGTGGTGGCGAAGGGCGGCGCCGACACCAGCCGCCACGCCCATGTCGGCCACTACCTGATCGGCGCCGGCCGGGCTGAGCTGGAGCGGGCTGCCCAGGTGCGCGTTTCGCCCTGGCAGCGCATGCGCCGCCTGGCCGCGCGCCGCCCGCTGCGGCTGTACGGTGGTTCCATCGTCGCGCTCACGCTGCTGTTGAGCGTGGGCGTGGTGCTGTGGGCGTCCGGCGGGCTCGAAGCGGACTTCACCGCCGTCCCACCCGGCTGGTGGCTGCTGCCCGCCGGCGCCGCGCTGCTGTTGGCGGCGAGCCAACTCGCCGTGGCCTTGACGAACTGGGGAGCGAGTCTGCTCGCCACGCCCCGGTTGCTGCCGCGCATGGACTTTTCGTTCGGCATTCCGCCGGCGTCGCGAACCTTGGTCGTCGTTCCGACCCTGCTGGGCAGCGAGCAGGGGGTCGAACACCTGGTCGAGCAGTTGGAGGTGCGCTTCCTGGCGAATCGCGACGCTCAGCTGCACTTCGGCCTGCTGACCGATTTCCACGACTCGACGCGCGAAACGCGCGACGAGGACGAAGTGCTGCTGCGCCTGGCGCGCGAGAAGATCGAGGCGCTGAACCGAAAGCACAACGCACCGATGACCGGTGCACGCAAGGGCGACCTCTTCTTCCTTTTTCATCGCCCACGCGTGTGGAACCCGCGCGAGCGCTCGTGGATGGGCTACGAGCGCAAGCGCGGCAAGCTCGCCGACCTGAATGCGCTGCTGCGCGGTCGCGCCTTCGCCGGGCCCGGCGGAGGCTTCTCATTGATCGTGGGCGACACGTCGCACCTGCTGGAAGTGCGCTACGTCATCACGCTGGACACCGACACGCAGCTGCCGCGCGACGCCGCCTGCCAGCTTGTCGCGACGATGGCGCACCCGCTGAATCGTCCGAGCTTCGGCGGTGCGCCCGAAGCGCCCCGCGTGGTTCACGGCTACGGCATCCTGCAGCCGCGCGTGGGCGTCAGCCTGCCCGGCGCGAACCGCTCGCGCTACGCACGCCTGTTCGGCGGCGAGGTCGGCATCGACCCCTACAGCCGCGCCGTGTCCGACGTCTACCAGGACCTGTTCAGCGAAGGCTCGTTCATCGGCAAGGGCATCTACGACGTCGATGCGTTTGAACATGTGCTGGGCGGTCGCCTGCCCGAGAACCGCATCCTCAGCCACGACCTGCTCGAAGGCTGCTACGCGCGTTGCGGCCTGGTCAGCGACGTGCAGCTGGTCGAGGAGTCGCCCTCGCGCTACGACGCCGACGTGAACCGCCGCCACCGGTGGATCCGGGGCGACTGGCAGGTCATCGGTTGGCTGATGCCGAGGCTGCGCGTTCCGCTCACCGAAGACGCGGGCGGCGGCACGCGGCGCACCCGCGTCGTCAGGCTGAGGAATCCGCTGTCGGCGCTGTCGCGCTTGAAGATCGCCGACAACCTGCGGCGCAGCCTGACGCCGGCTGCGCTCACGGTGCTCTTTCTGCTCGGCTGGAGCGTGCTGCAGCCACCGTGGGTGTGGACACTGGCGGGCGTCGCGATCCTGTTCGCGCCGCCCCTCATCGCCTTGCTCGCGGACCTGCTGCGCAAGCCCGAAGAGTTGCGGCCGCGCCAACATCTGGCGGCCATCGTGCCCTCCGTCTTGCGCCAACTCGGCCAGGCCACGCTGACCCTCGCATGCCTGCCCTACGAGGCGGCTTTCAGCCTCGACGCCGTGGCGCGCACCGTCACTCGCCTATGGGTCACGCGACGCCGCCTGCTCGAGTGGCAGGCGTCGTCCGAAGTGGCCCGCCGCGTCGCGGCCGAGGGCGTGGCGGACCTGCTGGGGACGCTGAAACGCATGTGGATAGCGCCGACTCTTGCGGTGGTCACCTTGGTCGGCCTCGGCACCTTCCGCCCGATGACCCTGGGGATTGCCGCCCCGATCCTCGCACTGTGGTTCTTTTCACCGCTCGTCGTCTGGTGGATCAGTCGGCCGCTGCAGCGCCGGCTGGCCACGCTCAGCGCCGAGCAGACTCTTTTCCTGCGCCTGCTGAGCCGCCGCACCTGGGCCTTCTTCGAGACCTTCGTCGGGCCGGAAGACAACTTCCTGCCGCCCGACAACATGCAGGAGCATCCGGTCGAGCGCATTGCGCACCGCACCTCGCCCACCAACATCGGCCTGTCGCTGCTGTCCAGCCTGGCGGCTTACGACTTCGGCTACATCACGCTCGGCCAGTTGATCGCTCGGACCAACGCCACGCTGGACACGATGCAGCAGCTGGAAAGGCACCAGGGCCACTTCCTCAACTGGTACGACACGCGCACGCTCCAGCCGCTGCGCCCCAGGTACGTCTCGACCGTGGACAGCGGCAACCTGGCCGGCCACCTGCTGACGCTGCGCGCCGGCCTGGGGCTGCTGGCCGACCACCTGCCGCAGCTGCCGCGGCTGCTGGGCGGCCTGAGCGACACGCTGCGCCTGCTGCAAATGGCGACCGGGCGCGACCAGCTCGGCAGCCCGCTGAATCGCTTCGAGTTGCTGTTGCGCCAGGCGCTGCTGCAGCCGCCGCAGACGCCAGCCGCGCTGCATACGGCGTTCGACGCGCTGGCCCGCGGTGCGACGGAGGTGGCCGACGCGGTGGCCAATGCGTCGCGCGCGGGCACGTCGGCGGAAGAGCATGACGACACCGAATCGCGCGCATACGCGGATGCGCAACGTTGGGCGCAAGCCCTGCTGGCCCAATGCAACGCCGCCATCGCCGAGCTGCGGCTGCTCTCGCCCGGTGCCAGCCTGCCCGGCAACTCGGGGGTGTGGGATGTGTCGGCGCTGCTGGCCCGCAGCGCCGCACTGCGCCGCCTGGCCGAGCGCGCCGGCAGCGCCGCCCGCATGGACTACGGCTTCCTCTACGACCCGGCGCGCCACCTGATGGCGATCGGCTACAACCTCGACGAGCATCGCCTCGATTCGAGCCACTACGATCTGCTGGCCTCCGAGGTGCGCCTGACCACCTTCACCACGATCGCTCAGGGCCAGGTGCCGCAGGAGAGTTGGTTCGCCCTCGGCCGCTTGCTCACGACGGTGGACGGAAACCCGATCCTGCTGTCGTGGAGCGGCTCGATGTTCGAGTACCTGATGCCGATGCTGGTGATGCCGAGCTACGAGAACACCTTGCTCGACCAGACGGTGCGCGCGGCCGTCGAGCGCCAGATCAGCTACGCACGCCAGCGCGGCGTGCCGTGGGGCATGTCGGAGTCGGGCTACAACGCCACCGACGCGCACCTGACCTACCAATACCGCGCCTTCGGCGTTCCGGGCCTGGGCCTCAAACGCGGGCTGGCCGACGACCTGGTGGTGGCGCCGTACGCCACCGTCATGGCGCTGATGGTCGAGCCCCGGGCTGCCTACCAGAACCTGCAGCGCCTCGCTGACGAAGGCCTGTCCAGCACCTTCGGCTACTACGAAGCCATCGACTACACGCCGTCGCGGCTGCCGCGCGGCCAGGCGAGCGCGATCGTGCGCTCGTACATGGCGCACCACCAGGGCATGAGCATGCTGTCGCTCGCCTACCTGTTGCTCGACCAGCCGATGCAGCGCCGCTTCGAAACCGACCCCGAGCTGCAGGCCACGCTGCTGCTGCTGCAGGAACGCATTCCCAAGGTCGTGGCCTTCCATCCGCACACCGCCGACCGTGCCGAGATGCCCGCCGGCCTCGGCACCGCCGAGACCCCGGTGCGCCTGCTCAGCACCGCCGACACCCCGGCACCCGAGGTGCAGCTGCTGTCCAACGGTCGCTACCACGTGATGCTGACCAACGCGGGCGCCGGCGTCAGCCGCTGGAAGGACCTGGCCGTCACGCGCTGGCGTGAAGACACCACCTGCGACGAATGGGGGAGCTTCTGCTACCTGCGCGACACCGAGACCGGCACCTACTGGTCGACGACGCACCAGCCCACGCAGTGGAAGTCCGACTCGTATGAAGCCATCTTCAGCGAAGGTCGCGCTGAGTTCCGCCGCCGCGACCAGGGCATCGATGCCTACACCGAGATCGTCGTCTCGCCGGAAGACGACATCGAGCTGCGGCGCCTGCGCATCAGCAACCTGAGCCGCACGCGGCGCAGTATCGAGGTGACCAGCTATTCGGAGGTGGTGATCGCGCCCGCGTCGGCGGATGCGCAGCACCCGGCGTTCAGCAAGCTGTTCGTGCAGACCGAACTGCTCGCCGAACCGCCAGCGTTGCTGTGCACACGCCGGCCGCGCTCGGCCGACGAACACCCGCCGCACATGTTCCACCTGATGGCGGTGCACGGCGTCCGAGCCGGCCCGGTGTCGCATGAAACCGATCGCGCGCGCTTCATCGGCCGCGGCCGCAGCCTGCACGCGCCGCAAGCGCTGCGCGAGCCCGGCGCACTGTCGGGCAGCGCAGGCTCGGTGCTCGACCCGGTGGCAGCGACGCGACGCGTCATCACGCTGGAGCCCGGACAGACCGCGACGATCGACATCGTCTACGGCATGGCCGACACCCGCGAGGCGTGCCTGGCGCTGGTGCACAAGTACGTCGACCGGCGGCTCGCCAACCGGGTGTTCGAGCTCTCCTGGACGCACAGCCAGGTCATCCTGCGCCAGATCAACGCCAGCGAGGCCGACGCGCAGCTCTATGCGCGGCTGGCCGGCGCGGTCGTGTATTCACAGCCGACCCTGCGCGCCGATGCCAGCACACTGCTGCGCAACCGCCGCAGCCAATCGGGGCTGTGGGGCTACGCCATCTCGGGCGATTTGCCGATCGTGCTGCTGCAAGTGAGTGATGCCGCCAACATCGACCTGGTCAAGCAGATGGTGCAGGCGCACGCCTGGTGGCGCTTGAAGGGGCTGTCCGTCGATCTGGTGATCTGGAACGAGGAACGCGACGTCTACCGCCAGCGGCTGCAGGAGCAGATCCTCGGCCTCATCGCCGCTGGCCTCGAAGCGCACGTGATCGACCGCCCGGGCGGTATCTTCGTGCGCCATGCCGAGCAGATCTCCGGCGAAGACCGCATCCTGCTGCAGGCGGTGGCGCGCGCCGTCATCACCGACCGGCACGGATCGCTGTCTGACCAGGTGCTGCGCAAGCCGGTCGTCGGGCGACGGGTCGCGGCCTTCGTGCCCACGCGCGCCGCCGAGCGCGCGCACCCCCGTCCGCCGCACGCGCCCCTGCGCGAACTGGGCTTCTACAACGGCATCGGCGGTTTCACGGCCGACGGGCGCGAGTACGTCATCGCGCCGCCTGCGGGGCGCCGCCCCCCGGCGCCGTGGGTCAATGTGCTCGCGAACCCACGCTTCGGCACGTTGGTGTCTGAAGGCGGCAGTTCCTACACCTGGTGCGAGAACGCCCACGAGCTGCGCCTCACGCCGTGGCACAACGACCCGGTGACCGATGTCGGCGGCGAGGTCATCTACCTGCGCGATGAAGAGTCTGGCGAGGTCTGGCACCCGACCTCGCTGCCCAGCCCCGGTGACGAGCGCGACGACGGCGACGCACCGCCCCCCTACCTGACGCGCCACGGCTTCGGCTACAGCGTGTTCGAGCATGACGCGGCCGGCATTCACAGCGAGCTGACGATGTTCGTGGCGATGGACGCCGCGGTGAAATTCTCGGTGCTCGAACTGCGCAACGACAGCGGGCACCCGCGCCGCCTGTCGGCCACCGGCTACGTCGAATGGGTGCTCGGCGACATGCGTGCGAAAACCGGGCTGCACATCAGCACCGACATCGCGGCCGACAACGGCGCGTTGTACGCCCGCAACCCGTACAGCAACGACTTCAGTGACTGGGTCGCTTTCTTCGACGTCGACGAGCGCGATGGTCCGTTCAGCACGATCACTTGCGACCGCACCGAGTTCATCGGCCGCAACGGGTCGCTGCGGCGCCCGGCCGCACTGCGGCGGATGCAGCTGTCGGGCCGCATCGGCCCCAGCCTGGACCCCTGTGCCGCGATTCAGGTGCCGTTCGAACTGGCCCCAGGGCAGAGGCGTGAGATCGTCTTCCGCATCGGCATGGGCCGCAGCACCGACGAGGCAGGCCAGCTGGTGCAGCGCTTTCGCGGCAACGCCGCCATGCGCGAGGCACTCGACGCCGTGCACAGCCACTGGAAGCAAACGTTGGGAGCGGTGCAGGTGAGCACGCCCGACGTCGCGCTCAACCTGTTGGCCAATGGCTGGCTCGTCTACCAGACGCTGGCCTGCCGCATGTGGGCGCGCAGCGGCTACTACCAGTCGGGCGGCGCCTACGGTTTTCGGGACCAGTTGCAGGACGCGATGGCACTCGTGCACACGCGCCCGCAGCTGCTGCGCGAGCACCTGCTGCTCTGCGCAAGCCGCCAGTTCGAGGAGGGCGACGTGCAGCACTGGTGGCACCCGCCGGCGGGCCGCGGCGTGCGAACGCACATCTCCGACGACTACCTGTGGTTGCCGCTGGCACTGTGCCGCTACGTGCACGCCACCAATGACACCGGTGTGCTGACCGAGAGCGTGCCGTTCCTCGAAGGGCGGCCGGTGCCGCCGAACGACGAGTCCTACTACGATCTGCCGAACCGCTCGATCCATTCGTCCAGCCTCTACCAGCACGCGGTGCGCGCCGTGTTGCACGGCATGCGCTTCGGCGCACATGGCCTGCCGCTGATGGGCTCCGGTGACTGGAACGACGGCATGAACCAGGTAGGCCACCACGGCCAGGGCGAAAGCGTGTGGCTGGGCTTCTTTTTCTGCGAGGTGCTGCGCCAGTTCGCCGACCTGGCGCGCCGCCACGGCGACGACGTGATTTCGCATCGGTGTGAGGACGAGCGCAGGCAGCTCGCCGATCGGCTCGAGGCGAACGCGTGGGACGGCGACTGGTATCGCCGCGCCTACTTCGACGACGGCACGTCGCTGGGTTCGAAGGACAACGTCGAATGCCAGATCGATTCGATCGCGCAGAGCTGGGCGGTGTTGTCCGGCGTCGGCGCGGCGCCGCGCGTGCGGCGGGCGATGGACTCGGTTTCCGCGCGCCTGGTGCGCCCCGAAGCCCGCCTGGTGCAGCTGCTCGATCCGCCGTTCGACCGCCAGGGTCCCAACCCCGGCTACATTGCCGGTTACGTGCCCGGCGTGCGCGAGAACGGCGGCCAGTACACGCACAGCGCGGTGTGGGCGACGATGGCCTTTGCGGCATTGGGCGACGCGCCCCGTGCCTGGTGGCTGATGGACCTCATCAACCCGCTGCACCACGGCCGCACACCGGCCGAAGTGGCGGTCTACAAGGTCGAGCCCTATGTGGTCGCCGCCGACGTCTACAGCGTGCCGCCGCACACCGGCCGCGGCGGCTGGAGTTGGTACACCGGCTCGGCCGGGTGGATGTACCGGCTGATCATCGAGTCGCTGCTCGGCCTCCAACTCGAGATCGGCACGGACGGTGCATGGCTGCATGTGCGCCCGTGCATTCCGGCGAACTGGCAGGGTTTCTCGGTCGCCTATCGTTTCCGCGCGGCGCTCTACCACTTGCAGGTGGAGCGGGCCGACGTGGCGGAGGTGAGCGTCGACGGCGTGGTGCGCGCAGGAAACGCGGTTCCGCTGCTCGACGCCAGCGGCACGCACCAGGTGCGCGTGCGCGTTGCACGGTCGCGAACGCGCGTCGCCGAGACACCGGAAGTGGCGGCAACGGAGTGACGGCACCGAGCGCGACCTTCTGCAGCGTCCGACCTCCTTGAAGTTGCGCGCAACTACTGGCGCGGCACCGACACGTCGCCGCGCTACGATTGCGCGCCTTGACATCGCTCAGTTTCCTCGAGCCGGGCACAGGGCATGCTCACGAGTCCGATTCGGCAACCGCACTGAACGTGCGCGGTACCCACTTTGAACAGGCTCATACCATGGACATGAAGCATCAAACCGTGCTCACGGACGAGGCCTTGCGCCTGATCGACGCCTACTGGCGCGCGGCGAACTATCTTTCGGTCGGGCAGATCTACCTGCTCGACAACCCGTTGCTCAGGGAGCCGCTCGCGCTTGAGCATGTGAAGCCGCGCCTGCTTGGCCACTGGGGCACGTCGCCGGGGCTGAACTTCATCTACGCGCACTTGAACCGGGTCATCCAGCGCGACGACCTGAACATGATTTATCTGTGCGGCCCGGGCCACGGCGGGCCGGCGCTGGTGGCCAATACATGGCTGGAGGGAACCTATAGCGAGTTCTACCCGGATATCACGTTGGACGCCGAAGGCATGAAGAAACTCTTCAGGCAGTTCTCGTTTCCCGGCGGCATACCGAGCCACGTGGCGCCCGAAACGCCGGGGTCGATCCATGAAGGCGGCGAACTCGGCTATGTGGTGTCGCACGCCTATGGCGCGGCGTTCGACAACCCGGACCTGATCGTCGCCTGCGTCGTCGGCGACGGCGAGGCCGAGACCGGGCCGCTGGCCACCGCATGGCATTCGAACAAGTTTCTCAATCCGGTGCGCGACGGCGCGGTGCTGCCGATCCTGCACCTGAACGGCTACAAGATCGCCAACCCCACGGTCCTCGCGCGCCTGCCGCACGACGAGCTGCAAGCGCTGTTTATCGGCTACGGCTACGAGCCGCACTTCGTCGAGGGCGATGAGCCGATGGCGATGCACGCGCTGATGGCCGCAACGCTGGATACCGTGCTGGCGAAGATCCGCGCGATCCAGCAGCGGGCACGCCGCGATGGTCACACCGTGCGGCCGCGCTGGCCGATGATCGTGCTGCGTTCCCCCAAGGGCTGGACCGGGCCGAAGACGGTGGACGGCGCTGCCACCGAGGGTTCGTGGCGCTCGCACCAGGTACCGCTGGCCGAGTTGTCGA
>JANNKM010000524.1:0-5473 GCA_031396305.1 Rhizobacter sp. | reverse complement strand
GCTGGATGGGCGTCGCAAGTGAGCGACGTTCGCCTCATTGGCAAACCTGATGAGCGACAAAGCTCGGCATGCCCACACAAGAGCGCGTCATTCCGGCGAAAGCCGGTATCCACTCGTTGGACGGTCGCGCGTTCGCTGCGTTCACCCAGTGGATCCCGGCTTTCGCCGGAATGACGCGCTCTTGTGTGGGCATGCCGAGCTTTGTCGCTCATCAGGTTTGCCAATGAGGCGAACGTCGCTCACTTGCGACGCCCATCCAGCTCACGCACCCACCACCGAGAACCCATGCTCCGCCAAACGCAGCCGCAGCCGCTCGCCAAGCACAGGCGCGCGCGGCACAACGGGTGAGACGACGAAGATCGGGCCAAGCTCGGTGGCAAAGCTCAGCTCGTAGTAGCTGCCGAGGTAGGCGCACCTGCTCAACGTCGCGGGCAAAGCGCCTTCGCTCGTTTCGGGCAGCACCTGCCATGCCTCGGGGCGCACGGCGAGCTTCAACGGCCCGATCGGCGGCGCCTGCGCCGGGCGCAACAGCAGCGGGCCAAGCCGCACCTGACCGTCGGCCTGCCCGATCGCATCGAACACAAACGCCTCGCCCATGAAGCCGGCGACGAACTCGCTGCCCGGGCTGTCATAGAGTTGCTGCGGCGTGCCTTGCTGAGCGATGCGCCCGCCGTGCATCACGATGATGTGGTCGCTCACCGCCAGCGCCTCGCTCTGGTCGTGCGTGACGTAAGCCATCGTCAGGCGCAGGCGCTGCTGCAGACCGCGGATCTCCTCGCGCATCGTGCGGCGCAGACGCGCGTCGAGATTCGACAGCGGCTCGTCGAACAGCAGCACCGCCGGCTCAAGCACCAGGCAGCGCGCGAGCGCGACGCGCTGTTGCTGGCCACCCGACAGTTCGCTCGGCAGGCGCGCATCGAAGCCGGTCAGGCCGACGCTCGCCAGCGTCGCCCGTGCGCGCCGCTGCGCCTCGACTTTGTGGACACCCGAGACATCCAGGCCGTACGCCACGTTGCCCAGCACATTCATGTGCGGGAACAGCGCATAACTCTGGAACACCATGCTGACGTTGCGCTCGGCGGGGCTCTTCGCCGTCACATCGCTGCCGGCAATGAAGATCCTCCCGGCACTCGGCGTTTCCAGGCCGGCGATCATGCGCAGCAGCGTCGTCTTGCCGCAGCCACTCGGGCCGAGGATCGTCGTGAGCGTTCCCTGCGGGACAGTGAAACTGACGTGATCGACCGCCCACGGCGCGCTCGGCGAATCGACATAGCGTTTGGCGACTTCGCGAAACTCGATGCCGGGTTCATTTCCGGTTCGCACTGCGTTCATGTTGAACCTCCTGGCGCGATGACACGCGCGCGCCGGCCGACTTTGGATTCGCCCACCAGGCGCTGGATCGTCGCCGTGGCAAGCGACATCAGCAGCATCAGCACCGTGCAATACGCCAACGCGACGCCGTAGTCGCCGTTGCCAACGCGGCCGATGATGTAGGTGGTGGCGAGTTCGTTTTCGGCGGTGACGAGGAAGATCACCGCCGAGACCGTCGTCATCGAGCGCACGAAGCTGTACACCCGCGCCGCCACCAGCGCCGGCTTGAGCAGCGGCAGCACGATGCGGCGCAGCGTCGTCGCGGTGGGCGCGCGCAGCATCATTGACGCTTCGTCGAGCGAGCGGTCGATCTGTTTCAGGCTCGCCGCGCCGGCGCGCACGCCCACCGGCAGGTTGCGGAACACGAAACACAACATGATGATGAGGCCGGTGCCGGTGAGCTCGAACGGCGGCACGTTGAACGCAAGCACATAACTCATCCCCAGCACCGTGCCGGGAATCGCGAACGCGAGCAAGGCGCCGAACTCGAACGCTCCCTGGCCACGAAAACTCGTGCGCGCGAGCAGCCAGGCGATCAGCAGACCGAGCGCGGCGCACAGCGGCGCGGCGAGCGCCGACAGCTTCAACGTGGTGAACAGCGAATTCCACGCCGTGCCCGCCCAGACGATGCCGAATTCGCCCCACTGCACGTCGAACGCGGTGGCGAAATGGCGCAGCGTGGGCGTGCAGTCGCGCCCCCAGGTCTGCACGAAGCCACCGGCGATCGCGAACACACAGACGATCAGCGTGAACGCGAGCCACGGCAGCGCGACGGCGTGGATCGCGCGGCGCACGCCCGTCGGCAGCTCCATCGGCACGCCGGCATCGCCTTTGCCCGACAGCGTCGTGAACGAGCTTCGGCCCAGCAAAGTGCGCTGCGCGACGAACACCGCCAGCGCAAACGTCGTGAGGATCAGCGCCAGCGACGCGGCACGCCCCTGGTCGAACTGCGCGCCGACGATGGCGAAGAAGATTTCGGTGGACAGCACCGCGAACTGCCCGCCCACGACGATCGGGTTGCCGAAGTCGGCCATGCTTTCGATGAAGCCGACGAGGAAGGCGTTCGCCAGGCCGGGCTTGAGCAGCGGCAGGGTCACCGTCATGAAGGTGGTGTGCCGGCTCGCCCGCAGCATCTGCGCCGCCTCTTCGAGGGATGGGGCAATGCCCTGCACGACACCGCGCATGATCATGAAGGCAATCGGCGTGAACGCGAACAACTGGGCGAGGAACACGCCGAAACCGCCATAGAACCAGCGCGACGGCGTGACGCCGAAAGCCCACTCGAGAAACTGGTTCACGACACCGGAGCGGCCGAACAGCAGGATCAGCCCCAGGCCCACGACGAACGGCGGCGTGATGATGGGCAACAGCGCAAGCACATTGAGCGGCCTGGCCAGGCGACGTTGGCCGCGCTCGGCAAGCAGCGCGATCAGCGTGCCCAGCAGCGTCGTGCCTGCCGCCGTGCACAGCGCGAGCGCGAGCGTGTTCCATGCGGCGCCGCAGCGCGCGCTGCCGCTCAGACACGCCACGCCCCAGATGCGCTCATTGGCGATGCGCTCGGTCTTCTGCGAGGCGTTCAGTCCGTCGAGTCCTTGCCGAGCTGCGAGACAATCTGCCCATCGGACAGGAGCCCCACCATGCCCATCTACGAATACGCCTGCCACGACTGCGGCCGCGAGTTCGAGACGCTCGTGCGTTCGGACACCGTGCCGGCTTGCCCGCAATGCCAGTCCACGCAGTTGGACAAGCGGCTGTCGGTCTTCGCGACCGGGGCTGCCGCCCCCAACGCGGCACCGGCGATGCCGGGCCCCGACGGCCCTGGCAGCTGCGCGCTGCACTGAGCGGGCGCAAGCAGCCTGTGGATGCCAACACCGCGCGATCGCTGCGCCGGCTGCTCGACACGCGGCCGGTCGGCGCGCTGGGCACGTTGCACCGCGGCGAGCCGGCGGTCTCGATGGTGCCGTTCGTGCTGCCGGCCGCCGACACGCGGCTGTTGATCCACGTCAGCACGCTCGCGCCGCACACGCGCGACATGCAGGAGCACGCTCGCGTGAGTCTGTTGGTGATGGCCGAGCCGAGCGCCGAGCTGTCGCCGCAGGCGCTGCCACGCGTCGCGCTGCACGCCGATGCGCTGGCCTTGCCGCGCGAAGGTGCGGCGTACGACGCCGCCCGCGCGATCTACCTCGAACGATTCCCCGACGCGGCGCCGATGTTCGAGCTGGGCGACTTCTCGATCGTGGCGCTGCAGCCGGTGTCGCGCGGCTGGTGGCCGGCTACGGCCGCGCCTACAGCCTGGTCGGCGAGTCGCTTGCCGATTGGCTGCGCCGCGGTGTCGCGAGCTGATCGACGACACGCAGCGCGCCGAGCAGGCACCGCCGCCGGTTGCACGCGGGGCGCTGCCGCCACCATCGCGAAGCCGCCGAAGCGCTGCGCATCGGCCACCTCGACAGACACGCGCGCCATCGCCGCGTGCGCGAATCAGGCCCCGATGAGCCTCATACCGGCTGATCGCGCCGCGCCGGCGTCGAAGGTCATGGTGTCTGTGCAGCCCGCGTCCGCGGCGATGCGCTCTATCAGGCAATCGGCGAAATCCGCGCCCCCCGCGCTGAACCGTCGCAGCGCCTGCCTTTCAGGAACTGCACCGACCGGGTGGCCGGGATCACCTCGAAGCGTCCGGGCTCGACCTGGACGAACTCGACTCGATCCCCGGCTTCGACGTTCAAGGCCCTGCGAACGTCGGCCGGAATGGTGATCTGGCCCTTGCTGGTGAGGGTGGCGGTGGACATGGTAGTTGCTCGCGTTTCCTTAGTTGATTGTCGGGCAACCGATTGCCATGCCCATCTCTGCTCGACGTTGAACCCGATCGCGACGTCCGCCAGCATTCACCGTCCCCTGAAACTTCGACCCCTCCGCCGATGAAATAAGATTACGTCCACACAACGACTCAGGCGCGAACCCATGTCCTTCGACCTCGTTCTCTTCGGCGGCACCGGCGACCTGACCTGGCGCAAGCTGATGCCCGCGCTGTTTCAGGCTTGGCGCCACGGCAAGTTGCCCGAGGGTGGGCGCATCATCTCGGTGGCGCGTGACGAGCGCAGCGACGCTGCCTACCGCGGCTTCATCCGCGACAAGTTCGCCGAGGTGGAAAGCGCGAAGCGCCCGCACGACGACGAGTTCGCGCGCTTTGCCGAGCTGCTGCACTACCGGCGCATGGACCTGTCGCTGCCCGAGCACTACGCGGGCTTGAAAGAGGCGATCGACGCGCGGGGCGCCCACACCGTGGTGCTGTTCCTCGCCACGAGCCCGCACCTGTTCCCGCAGATCTGCGAGCAGCTCGGCAACGTGGGCCTGAACGGGCCGAACGTTCGTGTCGTGCTCGAAAAGCCGCTCGGCCATGACTTGACGAGCGCGCGGGAAATCAACCGAGTCGTGCGCGCCGCGTTCAGCGAGACGCAGGCGCTGCGCATCGACCACTACCTGGGCAAGCCGGCGGTGCAGAACCTGATGGCGCTGCGTTTCGGCAACGCCCTGTTCGAGCCGATCTGGCGCCGCGAGAGCATCGCCAACATCCAGATCACGCTCGCTGAAGGGCTGGGCGTGGGCACGCGCGGCGACTTCTACGACCGCACCGGCGCGCTGCGCGACATGATCCAGAACCATGCGCTGCAGCTGCTCACGATGGTCGCGATGGAGCCCCCCATCAGCGGCGAGGCCGATGCGATCCGCGACGAAAAGCTGAAAGTGCTGCGCTCGCTGAAGCCCTTCACCCCGGAGAGCATCGCGCGCGACGTGGTGCGTGGCCAATACCGGGCCGGCAACGTTGACGGCAAGGCCGTGCCGGGTTACCTTGAAGAGGCCAAGGTGCCTCTTGAGAGCCGCTGCGAAACTTTCGTCGCGCTGCGCACCGAAATCCAGAACTGGCGCTGGGCCGGTGTGCCGTTCTACCTGCGCACGGGAAAGCGCCTCGGGGCGCGCGACGCGCAAATCGTCGTCAACTTCAGGCCCACGCCGCACAGCATCTTTCCCGGCGTGAACCAGCCGAACAAGCTGGTCATCAACCTGCAGCCCGAAGACGGCCTGAAGCTGCACCTGCTGGCGGCGA
>JANNKM010000520.1:0-6077 GCA_031396305.1 Rhizobacter sp. | reverse complement strand
CGCGGGTCTCAAGGCAGGCGCGCGCCTCGTCCAGGCGCAGCAGGCCGGCAATCTCCTCAAGCGTGAAGCCCAATGCCTGAGCACGTTTGATGAAGCGCACGCGCTTCACCAACTCGGGCGCGTAGCGCCGGTGGCCGCTCTCGGGTTTGGCGGGCTCCAAAAGCAGACCGCGCCGCTGGTAGTAGCGGATCGTCTCGACGTTGACGCCGGCTTTGCCGGCAAGAAGCCCTATCGACAGCTCGGGAAGCATGTCAAACCCCTTGACTCCGTACCACGGTACGGACTCTAGACTGCGCGCGTCGAAACAAGTTCAAAGGCTCGCGCGTGGCTGCACTCAGCGTTAAAGGATCTCTGCTCGCAGGCGTGCTCGCAGGTATCGGTGCGTCGCTGTGCTGCGTCGGTCCGCTCGTCCTGCTGACGCTGGGAGTCAGCGGCGCCTGGATCGGCAGCCTGACCGTGCTGGAGCCTGCCCGACCGGTGTTCATCGGCCTGACGCTGATCTTTCTCGGCCTGGCTTTCCGGCGGCTCTACCTGCTGCCGCAACTGTGTGAGCCTGGAACTGCCTGCGCCGATCCACGAACGCTGTCGCGCCAGCGATTCGTTTTCTGGCTCGTCGCGGTCGTCGTGCTCGGGCTGCTCGCCGTGCCCTGGTTGGCACCCATGATCGTCTGAAAGGGAAAGTTCCATGCGACACCTCATTGCCGCCATTGCATTCATCTTGCCGATTGCCGCTGCGGCGGCGGACCCGCAAGCCGCCGTGCTGGACGTGCAGAACATGACTTGCAGCATGTGCCCGATCACCGTTAAGCAGGCACTGCAAAAGGTGCCGGGCGTCACCGAAGCGAAGGTCGATTTCGAGAAGAAGACGGCAGCGGTGCAGTTCGACCCGGACAAGGCTGATGCCGCTGCACTGGTCAAGGCCACCACGCAAGCCGGATTCCCCTCGACGCTGCGAAAGTGAATCGATGAGCAATCTTGTCCTCGACTCCGACTTGACGTGCCCGCACTGCGCCCACGTCAAGCGCGAGACCATGCCCACCGACGCCTGCCAGTTCTTCTACGAGTGCGAGGCGTGCAAGACCTTGCTGCGCCCGAATCCGCGCGACTGTTGCGTCTTCTGTTCGTTCGGCTCGGTGAAGTGCCCGCCGATCCAGGCGCGGGAGCCGTGCTGTGGTTGACCTGAGGAAGATTTCGATGATGAAGTTCGGGACCTCCGGTGCATTGCTCGCGGCGATCCTGTGCCCGATTTGCTTCCCCAAACTCGCGCTCGTCGGTGCGCTTCTCGGCCTGGGTGTTCTGGCGCCCTACGAAGGCTGGTTCGCCGCCGCGGCGCAAGTCTTTCTCGTCGTTGCGCTGCTCGGCCATGTCGTGGCCTATCGGCGACACCGCAATCGATGGATCGCGGCACTGGCTGGCGTGGGCGTCGCTCTGGTGCTGGGCAGCTTGTGGCTGTTTTATGTCGAAACCCTGGTCTATCTCGGGCTGGCTGTGGTATCGGCCGCGACCATTTGGAGCGTGTTCGCGATGCGGCGCTGTGGTTCCTGCGCTAGCGACACCGCGACACGCGCATTGCCGATCCAGTGACGCGCTGGACACGATTCGCCTCAAACGCCGCGAGCCTCATCTCGAGCCACGGGTGGGCAACGGTTCATGTCGGCACGCCGCCAGATTTGCTGCTTGCAGATGAACAGGACACACCCTTCGACTGACAGGCGAGTCGGCGACTGAAGATTCAGCAGACCTTTGTAGTCGCGCCCGTCTTCTGGGTTGTACAGGCGGCCTCCGCCCCAGCGGCCGCCGCCTTCCGCTCGCATGCCCTCGATCACCTTCTGGCCAACGAGCGCGCCCTTGTCCACGATGTCCTTCGGGCTCTCGTCCCAGGCCCAGACGATGCTGCCGCAGACCGCGTCGCCGCACGCATCGATGCGAACGCGGGCATTGAATCCGGGGGTCCACCAGTCGCCCAGCAGAGCCGGAGGCTGGGTCCCTTCGGCCGTCGGTGCAGGCAAGGCAGGCAGGGTGAGCAGCGCCGCGCCGGCCAGCGCCAGGGGCACGGCGACGAGGAGAGCGGGCCTCATGCAGCAGCCCCCGCGTTGCGCTCGCCGGTGAAGTGGGCGTCGCCGTAGCGCAGGTATTCGCTGTCCTCGGTGCCGCACCAGCGGTCCCACCAAGTGAAGTAGAGGCCGTAGTTGCCGCGGTTGCGCGCATGGTGAAAGTGGTGGTGTGTCACGGGCGTGATCCAGCGCAGTGCGCCGCGTGGCGTCCAGCTCCACCGAAACAGCTCGTGGCTGCAATGGCCGATGGCGTTTCTCAGGATCATGTGAATCAGGAACACGACGATCGCCGCCGTGTGGATCGGAACCAGCGCGACGAAGATTGGCAGGAACGCAGCCTGGATCGCCGCTTCGACGGGATGGAAGCTGTACGCGGCCCATGGCGTGGGATGGACCGATGCGTGGTGGCGGCCGTGTATGGCGCCGAACCAGCGCCGCTGATGCAGCAGCCGGTGAGTCCAGTAGAACCAGGTGTCGTGCGCGACCAGGATCAGCGCCAGACTCGCCCACCACCAAGCCCAGCCGAGCTCGGCCACGTCGTGATAGATGCGAACCCCGCCGTTCGCGGCCAACAGCCACAGCATCACGCCATTGGCAGCGAAGATCACGACCGTCGACGCCGAGTACGCCAGCTCGTGCCGAACCTGCCCGGGTCGCGGCTCGGCAGCAAGGATGCGCCGAGCGGCGAGGCGACGGCGCAGCATCACGTTCACGATCAGCCAGACCAGGCCAGCTCCAAGCAGGTAGCGCAGCAGATCGACACTCAGGATGGTGAGCGCGACGTTCAGAAAGGAAGCGGGTTCCATGAATCCTCCGACGGGTTGCGAGGGACCCATCGTCGGCGTCGAGCCCGGGTTCGGCGCGCCGATTCGTCGCAAACCCTGGCCGATTCGTCGCAAAACCTGTTCAGTTCGTTGACGATCCCTTCGACAGGCGTGCGGCACCCCGAAATTCGGACGGCGTCATCCCCATGCGCTGCTTGAAGGCTCGATTGAACGGGCCGATCGACCCGTAGCCGCAGTCGAGTGCGATCGTCAGGATTGGCAGGTCGTCACTGACGAGCCGTGCCGCTGCCTCCTGCAGCCGGTGGTGGTGCAGGAAGTCGTTGAAGTTGCGATAGCCCAGTTCCTGGTTGATCTGTGATCGCAGCGCCGTTTCTCCGACGCCGAGCGACTTCGCCAGTTCGCCCAGCGTCAGACCCTCGCGCCGGTAGACTCGTTGTTCGGTCATCAACTGGGTCAGGCGGGTGATGGCCTGAGACTCCCTGGCATTCGTGGCGCCCGGCGCCGCGGGCCTCGGTACAGTTGAATTCGGCTCGGGGGCCGTCGTCGTTGGTGCCGGCGCGGCAATACCGAGCACGTCGTCAAGCGAGCGGCGCGCCACGAACAAGGCCAATGCCAGCGTTACGGCGCCGATACCGGCAACGTGCAGCGCGGGCAGCAGCCTGCTGATCGCCTGACCACGCAGTGCCAACTCGATCACCAAGGCCAGCGTGGCATAGAGACCGATGCCCATGGCGACCCAGCGCCGCGCCGCGCGACGCGGTTCGACCAGATCGTCGTTCCAGCCGTGGACGATTTCCCAGAGCGCGGCAGCGGTGAAAGCCAGCATGGCCGCAGCATGGAGGCGTGACAACGTGCGAACTGCCGATTCCGCGATGACCTCGGCCGCCTCCGGCAGGTAGGGTACGTTTGCCACCAGGCCAAGGCTGACCATTCCGAGTGCAGTGGCGACCACGGGCGCCGAGAACACGAAGTCGTCGTTGAACCGCGCGCGTGCCGCGACCCACATCCAAGCGGTCGAACTGACGCACAGGGCCATCAGGGCATAGGCCAACGGCCGGGGAACGCTCAACAGCACATCGGCTTGCTGACAAAACAGATAGGCCAGCACGGACAAGGTGAACATGCCCAACGCGGCGCGCGCCGCTGGGCGGGCACCGGGCATGGCCAAGTGGAAGACGTGGAACAACAGCAGCCCGGCGACCCCGCCGCGCAGGAACATCTCCCAAGAAAAGTCGCTGTCGAGCATGAGCACCCCGCGGCAATTCTGCGGCAAGTCGTCGACGCGGTGGTCGGCGCGCCTGCGGCTATTGACTAACATTCGCACGATCGTAAGAATAAGCGAGCAATGAACAACCGATCCCTCAGAGATGCGCTCTACGAACAGGTCGCCCGAATCGGCAAGGCGTTGTCCAGCCCCAAGCGCCTGGAGCTGCTGGAACTGCTGGCCCAGGGCGAGAAGACCGTGGAGGTGCTGGCGGCGGAGTTGTCGATCGACGTCAAGCTCACCAGCGCCCACCTGAAGGCCTTGAAAGACGCTCGCCTGGTGCAAAGCCGGCGCGACGGCAGGTACATCATTTATCGGCTGAGCGGCGGCGACGTGGCGCAGCTCGGCGTGAGCCTGCGCGAGGTCGCCGAAGAGCACCTGGTCGAGCTGCGTCTGGCTGTCGGCCAGCTGATCACCGAGCCGGGCAAGCTCTCCAAGGTCGGCCGCACCGAGCTCCTCGCCCAGGCCCGTCGCGGGGCAGTGATCGTCATCGACGTGCGCCCGCAGCTCGAGTACGACACGGCACACCTTCCTTGCGCGCGCTCGATTCCGCTGTCCGAATTGGAACGGCGCATGGCCGAACTGCCGAAGAAAACCCAGATCGTCGCGTACTGTCGAGGACCTTTTTGCCTGATGTCCGACGAGGCCGTGAACTTGCTGGCTGCGAAGGGCTACAAGGCCCGCAAGATTCTCGATGGCGTCAGCGAATGGCAGTCCTGCGGCCTGCCCATCGAACGTCGGTCCGCACGACCTGCGGCGTAGGGTTCCCATGATTTCGGCTCCGTTGATCCTGTGCTGTACGCGCATGGATGCGCCAGCCGCGGCCGACGCCGACTTGATCATGAGTGCCATGCACAGCACGCGCGCGACGCCATGATTTCCGCAGCCCGCGGCGTCTTCGTGCTCGCCGCCAGCCAGGCGTTGATGCTGTCCGGGGTCGTGCTGTCGATGACGCTCGCCGCCATCCTGGGCAGTGCGCTGGCCCCCGACAAGGGGTTGGCCACCATGCCCATCGCAGCCATGGTGGTTGGCACCGCAATCACTTCGCTCCCGGCCGCCCTGCTGATGCGCCGCGTCGGACGCCGCGCCGGGTTCGTGGTCGGCGCCGGCGTCGGCCTGGCCGGCAGCGCGGCAGCGGCGGCGGGGCTGTGGTCGGGCAGCTTCAGCCTGTTCGTGCTCGGGCATCTGCTGATCGGCGCCTACCAGGGCTTTGGCAGCTACTACCGCTTCGCAGCTGCCGAAGTCGCAGGGCCGAACGACGCGGGCCGCGCGATCTCGTGGGTGGTGGCTGGCGGCGTTGTGGCGGCCTTCGCGGGGCCGCAGATTGGTGTCTGGGGCCGCGACTGGATCGCACAGCACGCCTTTCTCGGTTCCTACCTGGCGCAGGCGGCCCTGTCGCTCGCTGCCATGCTGCTGCTGTCGCGGCTGCGCGTGCCGCGACCCGCAGCGCTGGCGCACGTCGAAGTGAGGCTGCTCCGCGCCATCGCCGCGCAGCCGGCGTTTCGCGCGGCCGTGCTCGGTGCCACGGTCGGTTACGCGGTGATGATCATGGCGATGACCGCGACTCCGCTGGCCATGCTCGGCTGCGGCTTCGGCGCCGGCGATGTCAAGCCGGTGATCCAGTGGCATGTGGTCGGCATGTTCGCTCCGTCATTCTTCAGCGGTGCACTCGTGGTGCGCTTCGGCGCGCCGCGCATCATGCAGGTGGGCTTCGTGCTGCTGCTGGCGCATGTTGCGCTCGCTGTTTCGGGCGTAGAGTATCTGCACTTCCTTTCCGCGCTGGTGCTGCTGGGTGTGGGCTGGAACTTCACCTTCGTCGGCGGCACCGCGCTGCTGACGCAGACCTACTCCCCCGCCGAGCAAACCAAGGTGCAAGCGTTCAATGAGTCGATCGTCTTCGCTCTGGTGGCGCTCAGCAGCCTTGGGGCCGGTTGGCTGTATGACCGCTTCGGCTGGACGGTATTGAACCTCGCC
>JANNKM010000510.1:0-2985 GCA_031396305.1 Rhizobacter sp. | reverse complement strand
GCGGCCGGCGCGGTGGGCGCGGGCGGCGCTCTGGCCTTCGCGCGCTTCTTCCTGCTGGCCTGCCGGCGCATGCGGGTGGCGTCGACGCAGGCGCCGCCCGCCATCACGACGCGCCGGGCTTAAGGCATATCAAGTAATTCGGTACCGCAATACCGTTATTATCCCGCCATGATGCACGTCCGTCAGACCAGCCGCGCGCTGCACGAAGAGCACCGCGCCAACCTTGCGTTGCTGGGCCAGCTCGAAGCCGCGCTCGGCCGCGCGCCGCGCCGCCCCACCGACAGCACGAACCCGCTCAACGCAAAACTGGCCGAGCTGATCGCTGCGCTGCGGCGCCAGATCGAGCACGATGTGGAGCGCCATTTCGAGTTCGAGGAGCGCGAGCTCTTCAGCCGCATGGCCGAAGCCGGTGAAAGTGACATTGCCACGCTGCTGGCCGAGGAGCACGATGCGATCCGCGAGGTCGCGGCGGAGTTGCTTCCGCTGACGCGCGCGTTCGCCGAAGGCTCGCTCGACGACGCCGGCTGGCAGGCCCTCGCGAGCGGTGCGCTGGAGCTGGTGGAGCGCCAGGTCTCGCACATCCAGAAGGAAGAGATGGCGCTGCTGCCCTTGCTGGAAGACCTGCTCGACGACGACACCGACCGCCAACTGGCCATGGACTACACCAGCGCCTAGGGAGAGCACGAACCATGCATACCGCGACGAAGCCGCAGACAACGGTCCGGGCGCTGAACACGCAGGATCTCGCCGCGGTGGTGGCCATCGACGAGGCCATCCTGGGCCGCTCGCGACGAGACTACTTCCTGCGCCGCCTGAGTACCGCGCTGAAGGAGCCCGACCTGCACGTGCAACTGGCCGCGGCGGATGCACAGGGCCTGGCCGGCTTCATCATGGCGCGCCGCGCGCAGGGTGAGTTCGGCCGCGTGCAGCCGGGCCTGCGCCTGGAGGTGTTGGGCGTGCACGCCGATCGGCAGGGCCGCGGCGTGGGCCAGACGCTGCTTCGCGCGCTGGCTGCCTACGCCTCGAACCACGGGATCACGGAGTTGCGCACCGTGGCCGCCTGGAACAACCACCGCATGATGGCTTGGCTGGATGCGATGGGCTTCGAACTGGCGCCCGACCTGGTGGTGGAGTGCAGCGTCGGCGAGGGTTACCAGGCCGAACGCAACGACGCGCTGGAATTGCCCGGCGCGCAGACCGTGGGCCACGAAACCAACTACGGCGCACCCGAAGGCAACGACTACGAACGCGTCGAGCGCACGCATTGCGACGTGCGCGCAATGCGCCCGCAGGACCTGCCGCCGATCCTGCGCATCGACCGCGAGATCACCGGCCGCGACCGCACGGCCTACATCGAAGACAAGCTGGGCGAGGCGATGGACGACTCCGCCATCCGGGTGTCGCTCACCGCGCGGCTGGACGACACCATCGTCGGCTTCCTGATGGCGCGCGCCGACCTGGGCGACTTCGGACGCACCGAGCCGGTGGCCGTGCTCGACACCATCGGCGTCGATCCGGCCTACGGCCACCGCGGCGTCGGCCACGCCCTGGTGTCGCAGTTGTTCGTCAACCTCGGCGCACTGCGCATCGACCGCGTCGAGACCGTGGTCACGCTGGCCGAGCTGCCGCTGGCGGGCTTCTTGCACAAAGCCGGCTTCACCCGCTCACGCCGGCTGGCTTTTGTGCGAACGCTCTGACGCACTGCGATCCGACGCCAGCCGCACCAGGCTGCTCATGAAGCGCAGCGAACTGATCGTCGATGCGGTCGGCATCCACAGCTGGTATGGCTCGAGCCATGTGCTGCGCGGTGTGGACCTGCAAATCGGGCGCGGTGAAACCGTGGCCTTGCTCGGCCGCAACGGCATGGGCAAGAGCACCTTGATCCGCACCCTGCTCGGCCACGTGACGCAGCGCAAGGGGCAGATCGAGCTCTTCGGCCGCGACATGTCGCGCGCCCGCCCCCACGAGGTGGCGCGCCTGGGCGTGGCCTATGTGCCCGAAGGCCGCGGCATCTTTCCCAATCTCAACGTGCACGAGAACCTGGTGATGGCGGCCCGGCCCGGCCGCGACGGGCGCAACGACTGGACCCGCGAGCGCGTGCTCGAAACCTTTCCGCAGCTGCGCGACCGCCTGCTCTACATGGGCGCGCAACTTTCCGGCGGCGAGCAGCAGATGCTGTCCATCGGCCGCGCGCTGATGACGCACCCTGCGCTGATCATCCTGGACGAAGCCACCGAGGGCCTCGCGCCGCAGGTCGCCGCGGAGATCTGGCGCGTGATCGACCAGATCCGCGCCGACGCCATCGCCACCCTGATCGTGGACCGCGACTACGCCAAGGTGCTGGCCCACAGCGACTACGCGCTCGTGCTGCAGAAGGGGGAGGCGGTGATGAGCGGGCCGGCTGCCGAGGTGGCGGGCAGCGCGGGGTTGGCGGGCTATTTGGGGCTGTGAGGTAGCGCGTCGCTCCGAACGTGCGTTCACGCGACGCACGTCCAGTGTCGGCAACTACCGCATAGGCGACGGTCGATTCAGCGCGCTGAAAGTCCGCGTTATGGGCGCAGGGAACGATCGGACGCGGGACCTATAAGTCGCTGGACGGCGACAGCGAGGATGATGGCAGCTCGACGATTGCTTCGAGTCGGCGCTCTACAGCGAACAGGAAGACACGCTAAGCAGTTCCACCGGAACTCCCAGGGCGGAATCGAATTCTCCAGGGCCAATCTTCCATTTGGCTATTCGCCCTGAGGCTGCAATCGCTCGATGAAGCCATCCAACCACGGTATTCGAATCTATAGGACAGCCGTCGACAAGCTTCACGCTCAGGCCCTTGCCGCCGACGAGTGGGACAAACAATGCGATCCCGGGTATCTGCTGGATTCGATTGTGAGTGTCAACATAGTCGGTGCCCTTCATCTTCAAGAACCCTACCGGATAGTTCGCAGCCACGGTAGCGGTTTTTGACATATGCCGAACTCGCTACCGTGG
>JANNKM010000100.1:0-4338 GCA_031396305.1 Rhizobacter sp. | reverse complement strand
GAAGTCGAGCACGTTCGCCCAACGGCTCGTCGCCAGGGCTTCGCTCTCGGTCGCGTCGCGCAGATGCTGTTCGTACGCGATGTCGTTCAGCCAGCCGAGCAGGAACGGCTTCGCGTCTTCGGCACCCTGCGTGTGGCGCGCACGGAACTCCAGGTCGTTCACGAAACGCCCGAATTCATGCAGCGACGCGACGCTGCGCGCGCTCAGCGCAGTGCCCAGGCTCTGCGCAAAAAGGGCCTCGAACATGCTGCTCTTCCAGCGCGACGCGAATTCACCGAGGCTGGTCAGCGTTTGATGGCCGATGCCGCGCTTCGGGCCCGTGATGGCGCGCAGGAACGCCGGGTCGTCGTCGTTGTTGACGATCAGGCGCAGCCAGGCGCACAGGTCGCGAATCTCGGTGCGGTCAAAAAAGCTCTGCCCGCCCGAGACCCGGTATGGAATGCCGGCGCGGCGCAAGGCCTTCTCAAACACCTTGGCCAGGTGGTTCGCCCGGTAAAGCACCGCAAAGTCCTTGAACTGCACCTCGCCGCCCTGGCCGCGCAGGGCCTGGATGCGCGCGACCGCACGTTCGGCTTCATGCTCTTCGCTGTCCGATTCAAGGACCTGAACCGGCTCACCGTCGCCGAGTTCGCTCCAGAGTTTCTTCTCGAACAGCTTGGGGTTGTTCGCGATCACCGCGTTCGCGGCACGCAAGATGCTTCCCGTGGAGCGGTAGTTCTGCTCGAGCGTGATGACCCGCAGTTGCGGGAAGTCCACGCCGAGCTGCTTCAGGTTCTCGACCGACGCGCCGCGCCAGCCGTAGATGCCTTGATCGTCGTCGCCCACAGCGGTAAACATGGCGCGCTCGCCGACCAGCGATTTCAGCAGCTCGTACTGGATCGTGTTCGTGTCCTGCACTTCGTCGACGAGCACGTAGCGCAGTCTTTCCTGCCAGCGTTCGCGGATCTGCGTGTCGCGCTGCAGCAGCTTGTTCGGCAGCAGGATCAGATCGTCGAAGTCCACCGCCTGATACGCGTTCAGACGTTCTTCGTAGCGCTGCATCACGCGTGCTGCAATGCGCTCGTCGTCGTTTGCCGCTGCGGCTTGCGCGGCCGCAGAATCCAGGCCCTGGTTCTTCCATGCGCTGATCGCCCACTGCCAGCGTCGGGCCATGGCGTTGTCGGTCGTGCCCCCGGCGTCTCGCAGCAGACCCAACACATCATCGCTGTCGAGGATGCTGAACTGTGGCTTCAGGCCCAGGTGCTCACCCTCGGCGCGCAGCAAGCGCACGCCGAGCGCGTGAAAGGTGCTGATGACCAGCGGTTTGGCCGCGCGCGGCCCGACGAGTTGCTTGGCACGCTCGCGCATCTCCTGCGCCGCCTTGTTGGTGAATGTGATCGCCGCGACCTGCGACGGCGCATAACCGGCCTGCAGCAAGCGCGCGATCTTGTGCGTGACGACGCGCGTCTTGCCCGAGCCGGCGCCGGCCAATACCAGGCACGGGCCGTCGAGGTGGTGCACCGCCTGCATCTGCGCGGTGTTGAGTGGAGTGGGAAGAGGAGGCACGGGCCCTCAGCCCGCGCATCGCGCGCGGACGTTCGCTGAAAGGGTGCGAATCATAGCGAGGCCTCCGACGATGGCCCGTCGCAACGACGCAAATCGTTACTCGCAGGGTCACGTGAATTTGTGCGCGTGCCTGGGCATTGCCCGGACGAGCCGCCTTGCCGATAGACAGGGTGCCCCGCACACTGAATGCAGGAAACGACAGGGAGTCGATGTGATTCACAGAATTGGCTACCCGGGCGCCCGCGCCGTGCCGGTCACCAGGAACGTCAAGCGCACAACGCCACCATGCGACTGATCGCCACGATCGCAAATTGGGTTGCCGGCTTGCAGGATCCTGCCCCTCGCGTGGTGCTGCCCACAACCCCGGAACGCTTGCGCGAACTGCGCAGTGTCTGCCACACCATCCTCGATGACGTTCGCGGCGACGTCACGCGGCTGCTGGCCGAGCGCATCGATTCGGCGAAGAACGCCAACGATTTTTGGCACATGCGGCCGCGCCTGTTTGACGCGGTGTCCGCGGAGTTCGGTGAAGTCGTCGCCGGACGACGCCTGCTGCAGCTCGACACGATGCTGCAAGTCAACCACGACAGGCGCAGTCAGTTTGCGCGTTCGTCCGTGCCGTCGCATACCGGGCCGGGAGGCTTGGAGCGACGCAAGAGCCGGCAACTGGTGCCCCCGGCGCCAGCCGTGAGACGCCGTCGCGCCACGAATCAATCACCGTTTCGCACGACGCTGTCCCCGGCGGACTGAAAGCGCCCCCAGGCCGACAGCTGGCCCCGGCGAGTCGCGTCGGCAAGCTGCCGGCGCGCGCGCTATCGAGTCCTTGTGTGCGGCCACACGCGCGGGCTTGCGATACTGCGCGGACATGCTTGCCATCTTCGCCGTCACGTTTCCGTTCTTTGCCGTGGTGATGCTGGGCTATCTGGCGTCCGCGCGCCACGTCATGCCCGAGTCGGCTATTCCCGGCCTGAGCACCTTTGTATTGTTCTTCGCCCTGCCCTGCATGTTGTTCCGGTTCGGCGCGAGTCGGCCGCTCGCGCAGTTGATCGATCCCGGCCTGATCGCCATCTATGCAGCGTGCGCCTTGTTGATGGTGTTGTGCAGCATTGCGCTGGCGTTGCAACGCCAACCCGGCGGTCCAGGTGTCGGCCTGAAGGATGCCGCATTCGGCGCGCTCGTCGCGACCTTTCCGAACGCCGGCTTCATGGGCGTTCCGCTGCTCGTGGGGCTGCTCGGCGAAGCCGCCGCAGGCCCTTTGATCGGCGCCATCCTGGTCGACCTGGTGTTGACCAGTTCCTTGTGCCTTGCCATCGCGCAGATCGCGCCGAACGCAGCGGGCCGGCAGAACGACAGCCTGCTGGCGGCACTGGGCCGAGCGCTGCGCGGCGCGGCGTCGAACCCCCTGCCGTGGGCAATTGCTCTGGGCGCCCTGTGCGCGGCAGCCGACGTGGTATTGCCCGAGCCACTGGCGCAGATCGTCAAGATGCTCGCTGACGCGGCAACCCCGGTCGCGTTGTTCACGATCGGCGCCGTGCTGTGGCGTGCACGCCAGCACAGCACCGGCGCGACACCGATGTCGGGCTACCTGCCGCTGGCCCTGGTCAAGTTGCTTGTGCATCCGCTGCTGATCTTGTGCTTTGGCGTGATCGCTTCGGCGCTGGGCATTGCAGTGTCATCGTTCGGCCTGCTCGTGCTCGTGCTGACGGCGGCGCTGCCCAGCGCGAGCAATGTCTCGATCCTGGCGGAACGTTACGGCGCGGACAACGGTCGCGTCACGCGCATCATCATGGCCAGCACGGTGCTGGCGTTCTTGAGTTTTTCGTTGATCGCCTGGGGCCTGGGCGCCGACGTGGCGCGTTGACCACCGGCCACCCGCGTCTACCTACTTCTTGCGGAACTTGCGCAGTGCGATGATTTGCGCGGCCATCGCAGCGAATTCGCTCTGTGCCTTGGCGAAATCGATGTCGCTCTTGGCGTTCTTCATCGCCTCTTCGGCGAGCTGCTTGGCTTGCGTGGCTTTCGCTTCGTCGAGGTCGTGACCGCGGATCGCGGTGTCGGCCAGCACCGTCACGGTGTGGGGCTGAATCTCCAGGATGCCCCCGGCAACGAACACGAATTCTTCTTCGTCGTTGTCGGCGCGCACGATTCGCACCGCGCCTGGCTTGATGCGGGTGATGAGGGGTGTATGCCGCGGGTAGATCCCGAGCTCGCCCATTTCACCGGGCAGAGCAACAAACTTCGCCTCGCCGGAGAAGATGCCGCCTTCGGCGGAGACAACGTCGACGTGAATCGTGGCCATGAGGGTCTCGCGGACTGGAGCTGATCGATGCCTATTGGATCTTCTTCGCTTTTTCGAACGCTTCGTCGATCGTGCCGACCATGTAGAACGCCTGCTCGGGCAGGTGGTCGCATTCGCCGTTGACGATCATCTTGAAGCCGCGGATCGTTTCCTTCAGCGGCACATACTTGCCCGGCGTTCCGGTGAACACTTCGGCCACGTGGAAGGGCTGCGACAGGAAACGCTGGATCTTGCGCGCGCGCGCCACCGCCAACTTGTCTTCGGGGCTCAACTCGTCCATGCCCAGAATC
Organism: Rhizobacter sp.; assembly: GCA_031396305.1. GTDB lineage: Bacteria > Pseudomonadota > Gammaproteobacteria > Burkholderiales > Burkholderiaceae_C > JAEMQF01. Next base: position 204 of record JANNKM010000100.1, on the reverse strand, counting down.
GCGATGATGTCGCGCAGTTCCTTGTAGCGCTGCAGCGTGCCCTGCACGGCGCGGGTCGTCGTGTAGTGGTCGTCACCGACGACGTTCGGGTCCACCTGACGCGACGTCGAGTCGAGCGGGTCCACCGCGGGGTAGATGCCGAGCGAGGCGATGTCGCGCGACAGCACCACGGTCGAATCGAGGTGGCCGAAGGTGGTCGCGGGT
>JANNKM010000467.1:0-5534 GCA_031396305.1 Rhizobacter sp. | reverse complement strand
GCGGCAGCCAAGGTAAGGATCGAGATCGACTCCAAGCCGGAAGTGTTGGACCGGCTGGACCGCCGGCTGATTCAGTTGCAGATCGAACGTGAAGCCGTGCGTCGCGAGAAAGACGATTCGTCGCTCAAACGTTTTGGCCTGCTTGCCGAAGAGATCGAGAAACTGCAAAAGGAAATTGCCGACCTCGACGAAATCTGGCAGGCCGAGAAAGCGGAAGATCAAGGCTCTAAAGGCTTGCTGGAAGAGCGCGACAGCATTCGCTTCCAGATTGAGGAATGGAAGCGCAAGGGCGACTTCAACCGCGTCGCCGAGTTGCAGTACGGCAAGCTGCCGGATCTCGAGAAAAAGCTCAAGGACGCACAAGCCGGAGAAACGAAACGCAGCGCCGACAAAGGCCGCCCGCAGTTGCTGCGCACCATGGTGGGCGCCGAGGAAATCGCCGAAGTGGTGGCGCGTGCCACCGGCATTCCGGTAGCCAAACTGATGCAGGGCGAGCGCGACAAGCTGCTGCAGATGGAAGCGAAGCTGCACGAGCGCGTCGTCGGCCAGGATGAGGCCATCAGCGCGGTGGCCAACGCGATCCGCCGTTCGCGCTCCGGTCTGTCCGACCCGAATCGCCCGACCGGCTCGTTCCTGTTCCTCGGCCCCACCGGCGTGGGCAAGACGGAACTGTGCAAGGCCTTGGCGAACTTCATGTTTGACAGTGCCGACCACATGATCCGCCTGGACATGAGCGAGTTCATGGAAAAACACTCCGTGGCGCGGCTCATCGGCGCGCCGCCCGGCTACGTGGGCTATGACGAAGGCGGCTACCTCACGGAGGCCGTGCGGCGCAAGCCCTACAGCGTGCTGTTGCTCGATGAAGTGGAAAAGGCGCACCCGGACGTGTTCAACGTGCTGCTGCAAGTGCTCGACGACGGCCGCCTGACCGACGGCCAGGGCCGTACCGTGGACTTCAAGAACACGGTGATCGTGATGACGAGCAACCTCGGTTCACAACAGATCATGCAGATGGTGGGCCAGAGCAGCGAAGCGATCCGCGACGCGGTATGGTCCGAGGTCAAGCAGCACTTCCGCCCGGAATTTCTGAACCGTATCGACGAAGCGGTGGTGTTCCATGCGCTGGACATGAAGAACATCGAGGCGATCGCGAAGATTCAATTGAGTGTGCTCGAGGCGCGGCTCGAAAAGATGGAGATGCGGCTGGACGTCTCGCCCGCGGCATTGGCCGAGCTCGCCAAGGCCGGCTTCGACCCGGTGTACGGTGCGCGGCCGCTGAAGCGCGCGATTCAGCAGCGCATCGAGAACCCGGTGTCCAAGTTGATCCTCGAGGGCCGCTTCGGCCCAAAGGATCTGATTCCGGTGGACGTGCACGGTGGAGTGTTCAGCTTCGAACGTGTCGTGCACTGAACACTGGCAGCGTCATCCCGCGCGCGAAAGCCGCGACCCAGAGCGTGTGGCATGGGTGGATCCCCGCTTTCGCCGGGATGACCCGGACGGCCCAGCCTTGTGGGCCGGACCAGGCCTACCGGCTGGCTCAAGCTCCGCGCGGCGCTTCCTCGAACAGGGCGTCCAGGCGCAACACCTGCAGGCGTGCCAGCGTCAGGTTTGCGGTGGCCTTGTCGAACACCGCATGAATGGCAGCTTGCGGGTGTTTCGGAACCCCGCGCAACAGCAGGTGGTGGGTTTCAAGCGTGATCGCGGCTTCCGGCAACGCCTCGCCGCTGCCCAGGGCCTTCGCCGTTGACTTCATCATCGCCAGCAGCATCTGGCCCTGCCGGCCCAACTCACCGGCGCTGGGCGAGTTGCCGCTGTGGGCCAGACGCGCGCCTGTGCCGACGTCGAATATGCAGCAACTGCGCATGCCGTTCAGCGCGCTGAGCAGTCGCACATAACGCTGCAGCATGCCTTGCTCGGCGGCCGGCGCCTGAATCGCTGGTTGCGGGGCCAGCTCGCGACGCGTTGAATCGACAAAGCTCGACAGCACCGACAGACCCATCTGCGCAGTCGGCGCGACGGCCCGGACCTCCGCGGCTCTGACCAATGCTGCCGCGACGCCGTCCTGCGTCGATGGCGCAGGGAAGGGCGCTGGCGCTGGTGCTGGTACGGCGGGCGCGCCGTCGCGGAACGAGCGCGGCAGCGCGGTCGCGCGTGATGGCAGCTCAGGCTCACGGCCGGCGCTTTGCGGGGGCACTGACGGATAGCCCGACGCGCCGGAGGAGGTCGACGAAAAGGACGATGTTGACCACGGCAACGCCGACGACGGCCGTTCCACCGCCAGTTCCGGCACAAGCGCCGCCGCGCCAGGCGACGCGGAGATTGGCGCCGCCGCCGAATCGGTTGCGTCGTGTCGGTTGAACCGCTTCCAGGTGTCGCTGATGTAGCCCCACGCTTCAGCGGGCCGCGAAACCACGGGCGTGGTGCGGATCGTGATGCCGGTGCGATCGGCGAGGTCCACGCCCAGCGCGACGAGATTGGACGCCGACGCCAACGGCAACATCAGCAATTGCCGGTTGTGCCACGGGCCCGCGGCGATGTCGTTGCGCAACGCGTTCAGCTCGGGTTGCAGCAACTCCGCCGAAACGTTGCCCACCATCACCACGCCGAGCCTGCTGAAGGCGAGCAACATCCGGGCAATGCTCTTGCGCGTTGCCGCGTCGGTTTCGGCCTGCGTGGTGTACATGCGCAAGATCTGGCCGTTCGATGCGGGCAACTCGAGGAAGTACAGCGTCGCCAGGGCCTGGCCGTAGCCCTGCCTGCGGATCAGGAGTTTTTGCAGGGCCTGCCCGCTTGCCGCGGCCAAGCCGCGGAGCAGTTTGCGCGACGACGTCGTGCCGATGTCATGCACGACGATGAATTCGGGATGAACCTGCTCGAACTGCTGTTGCAGCGCCGGCCCGGCGTCACACGAAACGAACAGCTCGCGTTCATTCGGCCCGGTGATCCGGCCGATCTCGCCTTTCTGGCCCGACAGATATTCATCCCTGTCGCCCTGAATCTGCGTGGCGAGCGATGTCTGGGCGCGCGTCGCGTGCCAGGCTTCGGGGGCGGTCAACGCAGCAGCGGCTGCTCTTGAACTGCTCCAATGGGGAGCGCCACCGAGAGTCATCGTCATGCCAAGAGTGTAATGCGCCCGACGCTCGCCGAGCCCGTGCATGCAGGCGAAATCAGGCGCGTGAACTCGCGTGCACACCCAGCACGCCGATCACGACCAGACCGATGCTGGCGAGTTTGACTGCGGTGGCCGGCTCCTTGAAATACAGCACGCCGATCGCCGCGGTCACCGCAGTGCCGACGCCGGACCACACTGCGTAGACGACGCTCAACCCGAGCACCTTGATGACGAACGTGTTCAATGCGAACGAGGCCGCGTAGAACACAAAGATCAGCACTGACGGTGTGATGCGCGTGAAGCCATCGGACAGGCGCATGCACACCGTGCCGCAGATCTCGAACAGGATGGCGAGCGACAGCAGCCACCAGGCTTGTGCGAACGTCGGCGTGAATGTCGGAACAATAGAGTTCATGTGCGGCGTCGCGCACCAGGCGCGCAGTGGGGTTGAGCGGTGGGGTTGCGCAGTGCGATGGCGCGCGGACTCTACCAAGCAATGCCGCGGCATGCTTTTTCCGCCTCCGGGCAAACCCTGATGTCGTTCACCCGCGAAGGGGCAATTCAGTAAGCCGTCGGTAAGGTGGGGCACCGTAGAGTACCCGCATCGGTGAGATAGGGTTGCGCATGCTGTTGGTCGTGTCGTCGGTGAAGCTGATCGCGGAGATCGCGCTGATGGCGTTCGTCGGCCAGTGGCTGCTCGGCCTGCTCGCCGGGGCCAAGCGTGAATCGAACTTCTTCTACAGAGTATTTGCTGTCGTCACGCAACCGCTGGTGCGCGGCATGCGCTTCATCGCGCCGCGCCAGGTGATCGATCGGCACTTGCCGCTCGCCGCATTCCTGTTGTTGTCGATGTTGTGGCTGGTCGCGACGATTGTGAGGATCGACATGTGCCTGAAGATTGGAATCGAAGCGTGCCGCTGAATGATCGCTGGCTCGACTACTGGCGCCTCAAGCTTCAGGCGCTGGTGTTGCTCGTCTTCGGTCGCCGCGCCGGGGCTCTTGAGGCGTTCACCGAGATGCTGAGGCTCAGGCCAGGTGACGCGTATGCCCTGGCCAGCCGGGCGCACCTGCACGCGCAGATGGGGAACAACGACGCCGCGCTCGCCGACGCGACCGCGTTGACGCGGGCGCACCCGCGGCGCAGCGCGGCGGACTGGTTCAACTACGCGTATCTGCTCGAGCAAGCGCAGCGCTTGGACGAAGCGGAGCAGGCATTTCGCAGTGCCTTGGAGCTGGACTCCAAGCTGGACCGGGCCTGGTACGGCCTGGGTATGGTGCTGATCCGTCAACGTCGCTTCGACGAGGCGATCGCGGCCCTGAAGCGCAACACCGAACTCCAGCCGATGAGTCCTTACGGTTGGTACCAGCTCGCCCGGGTGCACATGGACCTTCATGACCCCGTCGCAGCGCGCAAGATCATCGTGCATCTGAGGGGGTTCGAGCCCAAGGTCGCGGATCAGTTGGAGCGCGAAACCGGGCTGGCGAATTCAAGTTGAGAGACTCACGCGCGGCAGACGCGTGCGATGACACCGAGGCGTGAACCGCGAGGCGCGGCGACGCGGAGGATGAAAAGGGGTCCGAGGGGCTGCGCCTCGGGATTTCATAAAACTGGAGGCAACTGCGATGCAAGTTTCTGAAAGGCACCGGTCCTACTGGCAGAAGAACCTGCGGATCACGGCGATCCTGATGGTGATCTGGTTTGTAGTGACCTTCGTGGTCGGTTACTACGCCCGAGATTTGAACTTCACGTTCTTCGGCTGGCCGTTCAGCGTTTGGATGGGCGGCCAAGGCGCGCTCATCGTCTATTGCGTGATCATCTGGTACTACGCCAGGTACATGAACAAGCTCGATATCGAGCACAACGTGCACGAGGAGGACTGACATGGCTGGAATGTTCGAACACGGCGCCAAGATCGATTCGGCGTCCACTGCGAGTTTCAAGTCGCAGCTGAATAAGGTCTACGGTTGGTATACCGGCGGCTTCTTGGCTTTCATCGTGGTCCTCGGCGTGCTGGAGCAGATGGGCTTGCCGCGAAACTGGATCGGCTTCATCTTCCTGCTCGCCACCGTGGGCCTGTATGCGGGCATCGGCATCATGAGCCGCACGACCGATGCGTCGGAGTATTACGTCGCCGGGCGGCGTGTTCCGGCGCTGTACAACGGCATGGCCACGGGTGCGGACTGGATGAGCGCGGCGTCGTTCATCGGCATGGCCGGTACGGTGTACCTGTCGGGCTACGCCGGTTTGGCCTTCATCATGGGCTGGACGGGCGGCTACTGCCTCGTCGCGCTGTTTCTTGCGCCCTACATGCGCAAGTTCGGTCAGTTCACGATTCCCGACTTCCTGGGTGCGCGCTATGAAGGCAACGCGCCGCGCTTCATCGGCATCCTGGCCGCGATCCTGTGCTCGTTCACCTACGTG
>JANNKM010000449.1:0-2925 GCA_031396305.1 Rhizobacter sp. | reverse complement strand
GCAAAGCCCGACAGCAGGCCAGCGAGCTTGCCGCAGCTATGCGGCCTGCTGCCACACTACCTTGCGCCCTGAGGCCTCCCAGCGCTCGTAGTGCGCCGAGTAGAGCTCTTCGATGCGATTGCGCTTGACCTTGAACGTCGGCGTGATGACGTCGTTGTCGACCGTCCAGGCGATGCTCGTCACGACGATGCAGTCAAGCCGCTCGTGCGGGTCGAGCGTGGCGTTGATGGCGCGCAGGTGCTCGGTGAGCGACGCTTCCAGTTCCGCGCGTGCTGCGGCCTGCGCGGCGCGCGCCGCGGCTTCGGCGTTGAGCATCACGATGCCCAGCGGCTGACCCAGGTTCGCGCCGGTGACGACGCACGCCTCCACCGATTCGTGCATCACCAACTTGTCTTCGATCGGCGCCGGCGCCACGTACTTGCCCTTGCTCGTCTTGAACAGATCCTTCACGCGGCCAGTGATGTGCAGGCAGCCCTGCGCATCGATCTTCCCCTTGTCGCCGGTGCGCATCCAGCCGTCAGGCGTGAACGCTTCGCGGCTCAGTTCCGGCTGCTTGTAGTAGCCGAGCATCATCGCGTTGCTGCGCATCTGGATTTCGCCGGTGTCGGGGTCGATGCGCGCCTGCACGCCGTCGTACACCGGGCCCACCGTGCGTTCCTGGTTCTGGCCGGGAACGGTGAGGTGCGACACCGCCAGGTTCTCCGTCATGCCATAACCTTCGTTGATCGGCAGCCCGAGCTTGCGGTACCAGGCGAGCAGCGCCACCGGCATCGGCGCGGCGCCGCCCGCGGCGATGCGGCACTGGTCCAGGCCGAGCGCCTTCAACACCTTGCGCCGCACGATGCCGCCGAGGATGGGAATCGCCAGCAGCCGGTCCAGTTTCGGCTGCGGCATCTTGTGCTGCACGCCATGCTGGAACTTGACCCACAGGCGCGGCACGGAGAAGAAGATCGTCGGGCGCGCGCGCTGCAGGTCGGCGGTGAAGGTCTCCAGCGACTCGGCGAAGTAGACGCGCAGCCCCGTGCGCAACCAGCCATGCTCGACGAGCACGCGCTCGACCACATGCGCCAGCGGCAGGTACGACAGCATGCGATCCTGCTCGCTCATCGTCATGCGCTGGATGCCCTTGTCGAGCGCCCAGGCGAAATTGCCGAAGTTGTGCATCACGCCCTTGGGCATGCCGGTGGTGCCCGAGGTGTAGATCAGCGTCGCCAGTTCGTCGGCGCTGCGCACCGGCGTGCCTTGCAGCGGCTGATGGCGTGCGCAGATCGCGTCCCAGCCCGGGTACGCTCGAATCGCGTCGGGTGGCGACAACGGGTAGCTGATGCATGGCAGTTGCGCCGGAACGCCGGGTTTCATGCCGTCCCAGCCGTCGAGCTTGCCGATGAAGCAGGCGCGCGCCTCGCTGTGCGTCAGGATGGTCCGGATGGTGTCGGGCGCCAGCGTCGGGTACAGCGGCACCGACACATAACCTGCCATCCAGATCGCCCAAGTCGCTCATCAGCCACCAGGCGCAGTTTTTTGAGAGGATCGCCACCTTCGAACCAGGCTCCCAGCCCTGGGCCTGCAAATGCGCCGCCATGCGGCGCACCTGCTCGGCGACCTGCGCCCAGGTGAAATCGCGAACCTCGCCGCCGCCCATCGGCTGGGTCAGCGCGATGCGCTGCGGCGCGGTCTTTTCCCAGTGGTACAGGCGCTGCAGTGCGAGCATGTCGGGTGAAACGGCGGTCATGTTGGGGTTCTCCGAAGTGGGGTCGGCGCGAGCCCGCCGGGTGCGAAAAGATGCACTGTCCGCGCCGGCCGGGCTTGCGCTGCGTCAATTCTGCTTCGAATCAGTGACCACAATACGCCGCATCGAGGAGAAACGCCATGCGAATCGGATGTCCCAAGGAGATCAAGAACCACGAGTACCGCGTCGGCTTGACGCCGGCCAGCGCACGTGAACTCACGAGCCGCGGCCACCGCGTGCTGGTGCAAAGCGGTGCCGGCGCCGTGATCGGCCTGGACGACGCACAGTACACGGCGGCCGGCGCGACGATCGTCGCCGACCCCGGCGACGTGTTCGCGCAGGCCGACATGATCGTCAAGGTCAAGGAACCGCAGCCCGACGAATGCGCGATGCTGCGCGACGGCCAGATCCTCTACACCTACCTGCACCTGGCGCCCGATCCGCAACAGACCGCTGCACTGGTGAAGTCGGGCGCGATCTGCATTGCGTACGAAACGATCACCGGCGCGGGTGGCGGTCTGCCGCTGCTCGCGCCGATGAGCGAGGTCGCGGGCCGCATGGCGATCCAGGCCGGTGCGGCGCACCTGGAGCGCAGCAAGGGCGGCATGGGCGTGCTGCTCGGCGGTGTACCCGGCGTGGCGCCGGCCCAGGTGGTGATCCTCGGCGGCGGCGTCGTCGGCACCAACGCCTTGCAGATGGCGGTGGGCATCGGCGCCCGGGTCGTGGTGCTCGACACATCGGTGCAGCAGCTGCGCCACCTCGACCTGGTGTTCGGCAATCGCATCAGCACGCTGTTCTCCACGGCGCAAAGCGTCGAAGACGCCGTGCTCGGCGCCGACCTCGTGATCGGCGGCGTGCTCATTCCCGGCGCCGCCGCGCCGAAGCTCGTGACGCGGGCGATGGTCGGGCGCATGAAGAAGGGCGCCGTCGTCGTGGACGTCGCCATCGACCAGGGCGGCTGCTTCGAGACGTCGCACGCGACCACGCACGCCGATCCCACGTACCAGGTCGACGGCGTGGTTCACTACTGCGTCGCCAACATGCCGGGTGCGGTGGCACGCACGTCGACGTTCGCGCTCAACAACGCGACGCTGCCGTACGCGCTCGCGCTGGCCAACGACGGGTGGAAGCGTGCGCTGGCCGACGATCCGCACCTGCGCAACGGGCTCAACGTGGCGCTCGGGAAGGTGACGTGC
>JANNKM010000443.1:0-5432 GCA_031396305.1 Rhizobacter sp. | reverse complement strand
GCCTCGATCTGCCGTACGGAGTAAGTGATCGCTGACGGGACTCGATGCAGCTCATTCGCCGCGGACGCAAAAGATCCCTTGCGGTCGATTGCATCCAAAACCTGGATCGCATCCAGAGTCAGTCGCATTGTTCAATAAATTCGACTAATTTTATCGAAAATATTCGCTAGTAAAGGAAGAAATGTAGCTTCATCATACCCTTTACTATTCAGTAAATTATGTCAAATAATGCCCACTAATGCCAAAAACCTCGCCATGATCGAAATTCGCCGCAGCCAGGAACGCGGTCACGCCGACCACGGGTGGCTCAACTCCTTCCACAGCTTTTCGTTCGCCGACTACCACGATCCCCAGCACATGGGGTTCTCCAGTCTGCGCGTCATCAATGAAGACCGCATCGCGCCGGGCACGGGCTTCGGCACGCATGGGCATCGGGACATGGAAATCATCAGCTATGTGCTGAGTGGCGAACTCGCGCACCGCGACAGCATGGGCAACGGTGAGAAGGCTGGCGCACACAGCGGCGTCATCAAACCCGGCGACGTGCAGCGCATGAGCGCCGGGCGCGGCGTGACGCACAGCGAATTCAACAACGCCCCCAAGGACACGACACACTTCCTGCAGATCTGGCTCACACCTCATACGACAGGAATCGCTCCCGGCTACGAGCAACGGCACTTCAGCACCAAAGCCAAGCGCGGCCGCCTGGCCTTGGTGGCCAGTAACGACGCGCGTGAAGGCTCAGTGCTCATCCACGCCGACGCCAGCGTCTACGCCGGGTTGTTCGATGGCGGCGAGGCGGCCGCACTGCCGCTCGCCACGGGCCGCTGCGCCTACGTGCACGTGGTGCGGGGCGATCTGGTCGTGAACGGGAATGCCGTCGCGGCCGGCGACGCCGTCATGCTGCGTGACGAGGCGCAGGTGCAATTGGCGCATGGCGCGGGCGCCGAAGTGCTGGTGTTCGATCTGAAAGCGTGAAGGGAGCATGACCATGGAAGGATTGCGACTGATGGTCCTGGCCGGCAGCTCACGGCCGGGCTCTTACAACGGCAAGCTCGCCCAGGTTGCGCGTGGCATCGCCGTGGCCGCGGGGGCGCAGGTCATGCTGCTCGATTTGCGCGCGCTCGCCTTGCCGGTGTATGACGCTGAAATCGAAGCCGCAGGCATGCCACCGGGTGCGGTCGGATTGCGCGACGCCTTGGTGCGGCACGACGCGCTCATCGTCGCGTCCCCCGAATACAACGGCTTCCCGACGCCGCTGCTGATCAACGCGTTCGACTGGGTCTCGCGCGTGCCTGCGGGCAACGGCATGCCAGCCGGCCTGGCCGCGCTGGCCGGCAAGACGGCGGGCGTGATGAGTGCGTCGCCCGGGCCTCTGGGTGGCATGCGCAGCCTGATGTTCACACGCCAGTTTCTGCACAACGTGCTGGGCATGATCGTCGTGCCCGAGCAGTTCGCGCTGCCGCTGGCGGCCCAGGCGTTCGACACTGAAGGCCAACTGCGCGACGAGAAGCACGCCCAGGCCACAGCGCGCGTCGTGAAGAGCGTGTTGCGGCTGGGCACGGCGCTGCGCGTGGCGTCATAGACGGTGCGGACTTGGCGAGCCGCTACAGTGCGGCCCCATGCAAGCTTTCTTCAAGTTGATCACGGTCCTGCCCGGCTGGGACTGGGCGGCACTGCTGATCTTCTTCAGCGGCTGGGTCGGCTACGCGCGTTTTGCGAAACGCCGCGCAACCACCCAGCCCTCGGTGCTGGCAAGCACGAACCGCATCCGGCGCGAATGGATGCTGCAGTCGACACGGCGCGAGGTGCGGGTGCTTGACGCGATCGTGATGCAGAGCCTGGCCACCAGCCCGTCGTTCTTCGCCTCGACCACGATCCTCATCATCGGCGGCTTGCTTGCCGCATTGAGCACCACCGAGAAGGCGAGCGAGCTGGTGCGCGAAATTCCGTTCACCGCGCAGACCTCGCTGCTCGTGCTCGACCTCAAGCTGATGCTGCTGCTGGCGATCTTCGTCTACGGCTTTTTCCGCTTCACCTGGTCGATGCGCCAGTACACGTTTGGCGCGATGCTGGTGGCGTCGGCACCTGAGATGGGGCAGTTCGACGTGCAAGGCTCGGCTGCCGAAATGCAGCGCAACGCCTTTGCTGACCGCGCCGGGCGCGTGGTCTCGCTCGCGGCCGAAACTTTCAACGACGGGCTGCGCGGCTACTACTTCGCATTTGCGGCGATCGGATGGTTCTTCTCGCCGTTCGCCTTCATTGTTGCGACGATCGGCGTCATCTTCATCTTGTACCGCCGCGAGTTCGGCTCCGAAGTGCTGGCGGTCCTGGACTCTTGAGTAGATCCGGCTCCGCCGGTCTACTCATCCCCCCACGGGCGGCGGCGGCTCGCCGCCGCCTGGGGGCGCCGCTCTTGAACCGTTCTATGCATCTCGCGCCAGGCGCAGCCCGCTGAATTGCCATTGCGCCTCGGGCGGGAAGAAGTTGCGGTAGCTCGCGCGCACATGGCCTTGCGGCGTGGCGCACGAGCCGCCGCGCAGCACGAACTGGTTGCACATGAACTTGCCGTTGTACTCACCCACGGCGCCCGCATGAGGCCGAAAGCCCGGATAGGGCGCGTAGTTCGAGGCTGTCCACTCCCACACGTCGCCGAACATCTGCACCGCTTCGCCCGCCGCGTGCTCGACTTGGGGCAGCGGGTGAAAGGCGCCGCGATCGGCGAAATTGCAGCGCTGCGTACCGCGCAGGCGCCGCGCCGCATGCTCCCACTCGCCCTCCGAGGGCAGGCGCGCGCCGGCCCAGCGCGCATAGGCGTCGGCCTCGAAGTAGTTGACGTGACATACGGGCGTGTGCGGGTCGATCGCCACCAGGCCTTGCAGCGTGTGGTTGAACCAGCACCCGTCGATCTGGCGCCATTACAGCGGCGCCAACGGTGCACCCGCGGCGGCGCGGGAATGCACCCAGTCCCAGCCCATGGAAAGCCACAGCTCGGGCCTCTGGTAACCGGCGTCGTTGATGAAGTCAAGGTACTCGCTGTAGGTCACGGGACGCGACGCGAGTTCGAACGGCGTGAGCAGCGTTCGATGTCGCGGGACTTCGTTGTCGAAACGAAATGCGCCGTCGAGCAATGCCGCGTGCCCCTGCTCGACGACGCCGCCCGCGAAGCCAATCCACTGCGCCGCCGCAGGGCGCACCGGCGTCATCGGCCAGCGCGGTGCATAGGGTGCGTGCGCCGGGTTCAGCGACAGCGCGTGTTTGATGTCGGTGAGGATCAGCTCCTGATGCTGCTGTTCATGGTGCAGCCCGAGCCGCACCAGTTCGCGAAGCTCTACGTCGCCGTGCCTTGCGACGAACAGCGCATGGACGCGCTCGTCGACCTGCGAACGGTAGTGCTTCACCTGCTGCAGCGTCGGCGAAGTGATGAGCCCGCGCTGGGCGCGTGGGTGCTGCGCGCCGACCCCGTGGTAGTAGCTGTTGAAAAGCGCGCGGAAGGCGGGATTGAAGCCCGAAAATTGGATTCGAAACGCTCAAGCACAAAGGTCTCGAAGAACCATGCCACATGCGCGAGGTGCCACTTCGTGGGGCTGGCATCGGGCATCGACTGCACTTGGCAGTCTTCCGCCGTCAGCGGGTGGGCGAGCGCGAGCGTGGTGCCGCGCACGTGGGTGAATTCGGCGCCAAGCGCGTCGCGGTGCCAATCCGGCTCTTGAGCAAATGTGGCTCCGCCACTTTGCTCAACCCCCACGGGGGGCGGACGACGTATGTCGTCGGCCTGGGGGCGCTCATGACGAACGGCCGGTTTGTTCATGAGTCTGCCTCCTTGACTCGTCCGCACCCAATGTAGCCCATGCCCCATTGTGTAGCGCGCCACTCGAAATCCTCGAGGTGCGAGGCGATCAGGCGCCATGGCCGGTACAGCTCGTGCGCTCGCGCGTTGTAGGGGCGGTTCTTCAACCAGGCCAGCAGGTTCAGCGGCGCCAGCGGCCAGGGGAAGAATTTCATTCCCGCGATGGCCACGCGGGTGCCCGGGGGCAGCTGCGAGAACAGGTTCGCCACGGCGTCAGGCAGGCGCGAGATGTCGTGCACATAGTGGAACAACGCTGCTGCGGGAGCTTCGGTCAGGCGCACTTGCTCGGCGCGCGCGCAGTCAAGGTGCACCTGGAACCCCTGCGCGCGCAGCGCAACGGCACGCGCCAATGCCTGCGTGTGCATCTCCGGGCTTTGCTCGAAAGCGAGCAATCGGCCGCTGCGCCCGACTTTGGCCAACAGGGGCTCGAAGCTCAAGCCCGTGCCGCAGCCGACATCGAGAACGGTGTCGCCTTCACGCAGCGCAAGCAGATCTATGCAACGCAGCCGGATCGGCCACGTCGGGCCGGCGCTTGCGTCGTAGTGGGCCGCCGCGACGCGGTACTTGGCAATTGATCGAATGTTGTCCTGGGTCGGCGGCATCGCGCAGTGTGTCCAAGGCTGGGTGTCGTCGGCTGGCGCAGTACCTTACACCGGCTGCAGGCTCGCCAGCGTGCCGTCCAGCGCGGTGCGTTCATCGAACACGAAACAGCTCCCCTCGAAGTGCGCTGCGCCGTTGACCTCGAAATACCTCAGGATGCCGCCATCCAGCTGCACAACGTTGTCGATGCCCTCCTGCCGCATCCACAGCGCCGCCTTTTCGCAGCGAATGCCACCGGTGCAGTAGCTGACGACGGTCTTGCCCGCGAGATCGGCGCGCCTGTCTTGCAACGCGCCCGGGAAATCGCTGAAGCGCGCGAGCCGCCAGTCGAGAGCGCCGTTGAAACGCCCATAGTCGACCTCGAAGGCGTTGCGCGTGTCGAGCAATACCAGGTCGCGGCCGGTGTCGTCGTGTCCAGCATCCAACCAGCGTGCCAGCGTCGCTGCGTCAACGCTCGGTGCGCGCTGCTGCTCCGGCCGCACCACGGGCTGATTCATGCGGATGATTTCGCGCTTGACTTTCACCACGAGGCGCCGAAACGGCAGCGCCTCGGACGCGCTGAATTTGAGGTCCATCCTGGCGAAGCGGGCGTCGCCAAGAAGGCTACCGATCCACTCGCGCAGCGGCGCGTGCGGCCCCGCCATGGCGACGTTGATGCCCTCACTCGCAAGGATCACCGTACCCTTGAGCGCCAGCGCGGCGGCGCGTGCGTGCAGTGCCTCGCGCAGCGGCGCGACATCGTTCAACTCGACGAACGCGTAGCCGGTGACATTGAGAACTGATTGCACGCGACAGATTGTCATCCATAGAATGCGCCTCATGGCCTTCACTCACCTGCGCACACACACCGAGTTTTCTGTCGTCGACGGCAGTCTTCGGATCGACGAGTTGACCGACGCGGCAGTGGCCGACGGGCAGGGCGCGCTGGCCATCAGCGACTTGTCCAACCTGTTCGGTGCGGTCAAGTTCTATTCGGCGGCGC
>JANNKM010000432.1:0-8181 GCA_031396305.1 Rhizobacter sp. | reverse complement strand
GCCCTTGACGCGCACCAGGTGGCCTTGCACGTCCAGCAGCGCCGGTTCCGCGGAAAACGCGCGCAGGTCACCCAGGAAACGCTCCCATTGAGGGGCGATGTCGGGCGCGCTGTTCGGCATCAGCGTCATGGCGTTGGCGCTGGCGGCGGCGCGGCTTCGGCCGCCACGTTGGCGGACGGACCGGCCGGGTTCGCGACAGCTTGCGCTTCAGTGCCGTCCCAGGGGCGTTCGCTGCCGATGGACGCCACGCCGCGGCTCCAGCGCGAAGCGATGCTCGCATCGACGCGCCCCAGGTCAGAATCGATCAGGCAGCCTCCGCGCTGCACCGATGCATCGGCGATGAGGCGAGCGCCACGCGCGGCCAGCACGTCGGCCGCTCCTTGTGCGACCAGCGGTTGATCGTCAGGATGCACGCGCAACGTGATGTGGCGCGCGCTCAGCATCAAGGCCTCCAGCGCGTGCTCGGCGACGTCGACGACGAGTTCCGGGCGCGTGCTGATTTCGCTGCGCACGATCTGGAGCGCGAGCTGCGTCGCGGTCTGCACGACGGCGCTGGCGATCGCCTGCTGCAGCGTGTCAAGCTGCGTGCCCACCGAGTTCAACAGCGCGCCGATGCTCTGCGTCGTGTTTGCCGCGAAGCTCTTCTTGAAGCCTTCCAGCGCGACGAGGCCGTCGCGATAGCCGTCCTGGTAGCCCGCCTGGCGTGCCGCGTGCACCGGATCGGCCGGCCCGGGCGCGGCGCGGGTCGCGCCGCCGTTGCCGGGTTGCGGCGTGGCCGTGGCGTTGTCGGACAGCGCGCCCGGCGCCCAGGCTTCGAAATGCTGCAGCTCCTCACGCGGAATGAAGCGGCTGTGCACCGACGCTTTGGGGGCGAGGCCGGGCGTGGAGGGGGGGATCTTCATGGGGAGATGTCAATTCCGGCTGTCACCCCGGCGCACGCCGGGATGACGTGCGGCGCATCAGACAAAGGCATCGTCGCCCCCACTGCCGCCCAGCACGAGCTGGCCTTCGTCGGCCAGGCGCCGCACGATCTTGAGCATTTCCTTCTGCTCGGCCTCGACTTCCGACAGCCGCACCGGGCCGCGCGATTCGAGGTCTTCGCGCAGCGTCTCAGCGGCGCGTTTGGACATGTTCTTGAACACCTTGTCGCGCATCTCCGGTGGCGCGCCCTTGAGCGCGATGACGAGCGACTCGGACTGCACTTCCTTGAGCACCGTCTGGATCGCGCCGTCGTCGAGCTTCTGCAGGTCGTCGAACGTGAACATGTTGTCCATGATGCGTTGTGCCAGGTCGGCGTCGGCTTCGCGCACGAAGTCGAGCACCGACGTCTCGACGGCTGAACCCAGCATGTTGATGATTTCGGCGGCGGCCTTCGGACCCCCCAGCGCCGTCTTCTTCAGCTTGTCGCCGCCGGCCAGCACCTTGCCCATCATTTCATTCAGGTCGCGCAGCGCCGATGGCTGGATGCCGTCGAGCGTGGCGATGCGCACCAGCACCTCGTTGCGCTGGCGCTCGGCGAGTTCCTTGAGCACCAGGCTCGCCTGATCGAACTCGTGGTGCACGAGGATCGCCGCGACGATCTGCGGGTGTTCATTGCGCAGCAGCTCGGCCACCGAAGTGGCGTCGATCCACTTCAGGTTTTCGATTCCCGACACGTCGCCACCGGTGAGGATGCGGTCGATCAGCAAGTTCGCCTTGTCGTCGCCGAGCGCCTTGCGCAACACGCTCCTCACGTATTCATCGTTGTTGCTCACCAGCATGCTCTGTTCGCCGGCGGTTTGCGCGAACTTGCCGAGCACCGACTCGACGCGCTCACGCGGAATCGATTTCATTTTCGCGATCGCTTCGCCCACGCTCTGCACTTCCTTCGGCGAGAGATGCTTGAAGACCTCGGACGCCTCGGCCTCGCCGATTGACATCAACAGAATCGCCGCGTCTTCGACGCCTTTGTCGTCCATCTAGAGGCTCCAGCGCGCTGCGCGCGACCCGCGACCCCTGAAACGCGACGCCCAAGCGGACGCCGCGGATCCGCACTTGCCGGGCCGCTGGCGGCGCCCCCTTGAGGGGGAGGCGCCGAAGGCGCTTCGGGGGTGGTTCATGTCAGCTGCCGCTCACCCACGAGCGCACGATGTTCGCCGTGGCGGCGGGGTTGTCTTTCGTGAACTGGCGTGCATGCTCCAGATGTGCGCCCATCATCGGCGCTGACAGCGACAGCGGCGCGCCGGCGCCACCCGGCGGGCTTTGCAGGTCGGCGACGACGGCGTTCAGGCGGCTGCCCGGCGGCGGGTTCAGCACCGCGTGCATGGCCGGTTTGACCATGCCGAAGAACACCAGCAGCGCCACCAGCGCCAGGCCCGCCGGCGCGATGAAGCCGCGAATGTTGTCGATCACGCCGGGCTGCTTCCACAGCGGCACGGTGGTGTTGTCCACCGGCTCCACCTTGAACGGCGCGTTGATCACCTTGACCGAGTCGCCGCGCTCCTGCTTGAAGCCGATGCTCTCGCGCACGAGGGCCGTGAGCTTATCAATCTCCTCGGGCGACAGCGCCTCGAGCTTGGTCTTGCCCTTGGCGTCGGTCAAGGTGCGGTGGTTCACGACCACCGCCGCGTTCAGGCGCTTCACGACGCCGGTGGCGGCGCGTGTCACGCGCACCGTCTTGTCGACTTCGAAATTCGTCACTGCTTCACGCCGGCTGTTGCCTGTTGCCCCGCCGGCCTGGCCGGCTTGCAGCGGCTGCGCGGCGCCGGTGATGGGCGCGGTGGCGGGGGTCGGCGGCTGGTTGCTTGCCGCGCCGGGAACTCCGGCGGGCAGGGCCGCGGCGCCGCCGCTCTGTTCGGTCGTCTGCTGGCTGCGTATCGTCGCGGCGGCCTGTGCGCCCTGATTCGGCTTGAACTCCTCCGATGTCGCTTCGCTTTGCGTGAAGTCGACGTCGGCGGTGACGCTGGAGCGCAGGTTGGCGCGGCCGACGACCGGCTCGAGCAGCTCGAAGATGCGCTTGTTGTAGCCGGCCTCGATCTGGCTCACGTACTGCAACTGGTTCGCGTCCAGGCCGGCTGCGTTGCCGCTGTCGGGCGCCGCCGACAGCAGCGCGCCGGTCTGGTCGAGCACGCTCACCGCCTTCGGGTTCAATTCGGGGACGCTGCTGGCCACCAGGTGCACGATGCCGGCGACTTGCGCTCGGTCGAGCGAGCGCCCGGGGTGCAGGCTCAGCAACACCGACGCGCTGGGCTTTTGCTGCTCGCGGAAAAATCCGTTCTGGTTCGGCAGCGCCAGGTGCACGCGCGCGCCTTGCACCGCGGGCATGGCGGTAATCGAACGCGTCAGCTCGCCTTCCAGGCCGCGCTGGAACGTGAGCCGCTCCTGGAACTGGGTCTGGCCGAAGCGCGCGCCGTCCATCAACTCGAAACCGACGACCGAGCCTTTGGGCAGGCCGGCGGATGCCAGCTTGAGGCGCGCGTCGTAGACCTTGCTCGACGGCACCAGGATCGCCGCGCCGCCGTCGGCGTGGCGATAGGGCACGTTCATCTGCGACAGCTGGGCGATGATCGCGCCGCCGTCCTTGTCGGACAGGTTCGCGTACAGCACCTTGTAGTCGCCGTTGTTGTTCCACGAGGCGAGCATCATCACCAGGCCGGCCAGGGCGGTGAGGCCCAGGATCAGCGAGAACTGGTTCTTCAGCGAAAGCGCTCCCAGGCGCGCCAGCAGGCCGGACGAGCTGGCCTGGGCGGTGGCGGAAGGAACGAGAGAGTTGTCCATGCGGCAAGGTTTCAGGCGGGGCTGAGGTGCTCCGCTGCATGCGAAGAATTATTCGGGCAGGCACTCGCATGTATGCCTGAAACAGGCCGCCAAACCGCGCCTTGTTCGGGCATTGCCGGTCGCACCCCGGCGCTAGGATGGCCGGGTTGCATGGCGGAAACTCGGGAATTCGTGCCGCATTGCGCAACCCAGGAGATGCGCATGAACGTGACGCTCAAACCCTTTGACTTCGCCCAAGCCGTGGCTCGCGCCGGCCTGGGCACGGACGGTCATCCGCTGGTGCGCGGCAAAGCCGCGGCGGGGGCGGACTTCCAGAACGCCTTGACGCAAGCACTGCGGTCCGTCAGCGATACGCAGCACCAGGCCTCGCAACTGCAGCGCGCCGTTCAGCTCGGCGATTCGTCGGTGAGCCTGGAAGAAACCATGGTCACGATGCAAAAGGCGCAGATCGGTTTCCAGGCCACGCTGCAGGTGCGCAACCGCCTCGTGCAGGCTTACAGCGACATCATGAACATGCAGGTGTAAGCACCTGGACGCCGACGCCGCAGCGGCTACGGCGCGATGCGCCGGTACGCGATCAGGCGCTTGATCTCGACCTGAAGGTCTTGCGCAAAGCCCTGCCGCTGGCCGCGCTGGTCGCGCAGCAGGCTCGCCAGCAGGTCTTCGCAGTGGAACTTGTCGGCCCAGATATCGGCCACCGCATTGGTGACGCGTGGAAACTGGTCAGTGAGCTTGCCGGGCCGAACGATGGGCGGCAGTTTGCGCAGCCAGTCGAGCGCCACGCCGGTCAAGGCACGATCGGCTGCTGCAGCCTTGCGGCGGCGCGGGATCCAGTACTGCGGTCGCGTCGTCGGATCGACCAGCCCGTCGGGCAGCTGATCGAGCGCCTTGCGGGCCTCGTTGATGTCAATCGGCTCGAAGTCGAGCGAGCCTTCCATGCGCTTGCCTGGTTGCATGCCGATCACTCTAGCGTCGGACTCTGCTCCGAGCCATCCCGCAAATGGGTGACCACGGCGCGCACCGGGGGTGGCAATGGCGGCGCCGCCGTGCCGACAACAATCGCAGCGAGCAGGCATTCACGCGCCGAGCGCGCCGCGGCGTCGCTCGCGGCGTGGATGCGCGCCAGCGGTTCGCCCGCCTGCACGCGCGCGCCGAGCTTCAGCACATGCGACAGCCCGACACTCGGATCGACGCGATCCCCAGGCCGCTGCCGGCCACCGCCCAGCGCCACCACCGCCAAGCCGAGCGCTCGGGTGTCGATCGCCGTGATAAACCCGGCGTGCGCTGCCGGCACGCCGCACTGCACGTTGGCGCGGGCAAGCTGGGCGTCGCGCAACACATCCACCGGGCCGCCGAGCGTGGCCACCATGCGCGCAAAGCGTTCGGCGGCGGCGCCGCTGTCCAGCGCCTGTTGCGCGGCGCGCCGGCCGGCATCAAGCGTGTCCGCCAACCCGCCGAGCTGCAGCAGTTGCGCGGCCAGCGCGAGCGTCACTTCCAGCAGGCGCGGCTCGCGTGCACCTGGGTCAATGCCGGTGAGGAAGTCGATCGCTTCGCGCACCTCCAGCGTGTTGCCTGCGGTCGTGCCCAGCACCTGGTTCATGTCGGTGATCAGCGCCTGGGTGGGCAAGCCCGCATCGCGCGCCACGTTCACGAGGCTCTGCGCGAGTTCGCGTGCCTGCGCCAGCGTCGTGCAGAACGCGCCGTTGCCGAGCTTCACGTCCAGCACCAGTGCGCCCAGGCCCGCGGCGAGCTTCTTGCTGAGAATGCTGGCGGTGATGAGCGGCACCGATTCCACCGTCGCCGTGACATCGCGGATCGCGTAGAGCCGCTGATCTGCTGGGGCCAGGCGCTCACTCGCGCCGACGATCGCACAGCCGGCCTGGCGCAGCGTGCACAGCAGCAACTCGCGGCTGGGGGCGACGTTGTAGCCCGGCAGGGCTTCGAGCTTGTCGAGCGTGCCGCCGGTATGGCCCAGACCCCGGCCGCTGAGCATCGGATTGATTCCGCCGCACGCCGCAATGAGGGGTGCGAGCAGCAGGCTCACTTTGTCGCCCACACCGCCGGTGGAGTGTTTGTCGAGGATCGGGCCTTTGAGCCCGGCATCGCGCCAGTCGAGCACGTCGCCGCTGTGTGCCATCGCTTTTGTGAGCGTGACGGTTTCGGCGGTGTCCATGCCGCGCTGCAAGATCGCCATCGCCAGCGCCGCCACCTGGCTGTCGCTCCAGCTGCCGTCGCTCAATCCGGCGACGAACGCGGCGATCTGCGCCTGGCCGAGCGCAGCGCCGTCGCGCTTGACGCGAATGATCTCCTGGGGCGACTCGGTCATGGTGCGCGACGCATGCTTCAATTCAGGCGCGTGATGCGCGGCGGCGCGGCGGCCGGCAAGTTTGCATTGCGCGCGAGGTACTGCTCGAACGCATCGACATCCATCATGCCGGTGCGCGCGTTGCGCCCGAGTTTCAAGGTGTGGAAGTTGTCGCCGCCAGCGGCGAGGAAACTGTTCACCGTGACGCGGTAGTTCGCGTTTGCCTCCAGCAGACTGCCGTCAAGCCGCACGCTGCCGGGAACGACGCGCTGGCCCGCGGGCCGCGCCGCATCCCAGGTGTAGGTGAAGCCGTTCGAGACCTGCAGGATCCGCGGCCGCGGCTGGTTCAGCCACTGCTGCTCGAGCACTTGCAGCAACTCCGCACCGCTCAGCGTGAGCGTGACGAGGTTGTTGTAGAACGGTTGCACGGCGAACAGGTCTTCATAGCGAACCTCGCCCTGGCCTTGCGCGTCGAGTTGCGCCGACAGCGCGGCGCGCAGGCCACCCGGGTTCATCAGCGCGAGTTGGGCGCCGCCGTCCGCCGCGGCGCGCGTCGCGGCCAGTTGCGCATCGGCGACCACCTGCCCGATGCGCGTTTCGCCGGCCGGGTTCTCGTCGCGCGTCAGCGCCCCATTCAGGCGCGCGACGACCCGCCTGGCCAGCGGCGCCGAGAGCTGTTCGTAGGCGGCGATGAGCTGGGTCTGCGCGGCGTCCTTGGCGAACTTGTCATTGCGCACGATCAGGTTGTCGGCGGCGGCCGACACCACATCGCCGTTCCTGGGGTCGAGTACCAGGTCAATCTCGGTGACGATCGTGCCGAACTTGTCAGCACTCGTGACGAGGCGACCGTCGATGCGGCAGTTGTAGGCGCGGTGCGTGTGGCCGCTCACGACCAGGTCCACTGCCTTGTCGAGTTTGTTCACGATGTCGACGATCGGGCCGCTGATGCCCGGGCATTCGTTGTAGTCGCCGCTGGGCCAGCCGCCCTCGTGGATGAGCAGCACGATGGCCTCGATGCCCTGGGCGCGCAGCTGCGGCACGAGTTCGTTCACGGTCTGCGCCTCGTCGCGAAAGGTCAATCCCTTCACGCCAGAGGGCACGACGATCGTCGGCGTGTCTTTCAGCGTCAGGCCGATGAAGGCGACCGGGATGCCTTCGAAGTGCTTGACGTGGTACGCCGGCAGCAGGGTGCGCCCGGTGCGTGCATCGATGGTGCTCGCCGCGAGGTATTTGAAACGCGCGCCTGTGAAAGGCTGTGGCCCCTTGCAGCCGTCCACCGGATGGCAGCCGCCGCGCTGCATGCGCAGCAACTCGGCGCTGCCGCGGTCGAACTCATGGTTGCCGACCGCGCTGGCTTCCAGGCCCATCAGACTCAGCGACTGGATTGTCGGTTCGTCGCGAAACAGGGCGGAGAGCAGCGGGCTCGCGCCGATCAGGTCGCCTGCGGCGACGAAAATGTGGTTCGGGTTCTTCTGCCGCATCTGCGCGACGGCGGTCGCCAGATGCTCCGCGCCGCCGGCCGCGACGTTGATCGTTTTCGTCGGATCGGCTGGGTCCTTGATACGGATGCCGCCCAGCGGCGGTTTCAAGTTGCCGTGGAAGTCATTGATCGCCAGCACCTTCACCGCGACGGGCGTGGTGCCGCGCGGCGCGGGCCCGGCGCAGGCGCCGAGCAGGGTGGCGAGCAAGGCGGTGAGCAGGGCGAGGCAATGTTTCGAGGTGCTCATGGTCGTCTCGGTTGGCAAGATCCGCGTTGCGGCGTGCGCCGCAATGACAGCGGGCCGAAACGCGCCCTTGCTCCCTTACCCAATGCGGTGTCTCTCATCTTGGAGTCCCCGGCGAAATGTTGAGTGTAGGCACGACGGCCTGGGACGCGGGCAGGCGGGTTAGACTGAAACCATGCAAGCCTCTACCGCCCTGTCGCACATCACCGTCATCGACCTGACCCGCGTCCGCGCCGGGCCGACGGCGGTGCGCCAGCTCGCCGACTGGGGCGCCCAAGTCATCAAGATTGAAATGCCGCCCGGCATGGACGAAGGCGATGGCATCGGTGGCCCGCGCGAAGACAGCGACTTCCAGAACGTGCACCGCAACAAGCGCGGCATCACGCTCAACCTGAA
>JANNKM010000402.1:0-2364 GCA_031396305.1 Rhizobacter sp. | reverse complement strand
GAACAACACCTGGATCAGGATCGGCACTGCCAGCATCGCGATGACCAGCGGCTGCTCGAGAATGGCCTTGCCCTGGAACGCGAACAGCAGCACGAGCGTGGCCAGCAGCGCGGCAATCGAGCAGGGGCCGATTCTCCCGAGCGCCGCGTCGAATGCAGCCTGGCCGCGCTTGAGCAGGACCTTGCGCCACCACTGCGCGAGCAGCACCGGGATCACGATGTACAGCACCACCGACGTGATGAGCGTTTCCCAGGGCACGCTGATCGACGACAGACCGAGCAGCAGCGCGACGATGGGCGCAAACGCGAACACCATGATCGTGTCGTTCAGCGCCACCTGCGACAGCGTGAACAGCGGGTGCCCGCCCGTGAGCCGGCTCCAGACGAACACCATCGCCGTGCAAGGCGCGGCGGCGAGCAGGATCAGGCCGGCGACGTAAGCGTCGGCTTGGGCAGGCGGCAGGTACGGCGCGAACACATGGCGGATGAAGATCCACGCCAGCAGCGCCATCGAGAACGGCTTCACCGCCCAGTTGACAAACAGCGTCACGCCGATGCCGCGCCAGTGTTGCCGCACCTGGTGCAGCGCGCCGAAGTCGACCTTCAGCAGCATCGGGATGATCATGACCCAGATGAGCAGCCCGACAGGCAGGTTCACCTTGGCGATTTCCATGCGCCCGACGGCCTGAAAGGCGGCCGGGAACATCTGGCCCAGTGCGATGCCGACGACGATGCACAAGAACACCCAGAGCGTGAGGTAGCGTTCGAAGGTGCTCATCGCGGCGGGCGTGGCCGGGCGGGCGGGCAACGTCGCGGTGTTCATGCTCATGGGTTTCAACTGCGGCTGATTTCGACGAGCGCCGCGTGCAGCGCCGCGCGATCCAGCGTTTCCAGCGGCAACGCCAGCAACTGCAGCATCCGGTAGCCGATCGCCTGGCGCGTCAGCTCGAACGCGCGGCGCTTGCCTGCATCACCGCCTTCGGCGTTCGACGGATCGGGGTAGCCCCAATGCACCTTGACCGGTGCGCCTGCGCTGCCGCCGAAGAACACCGGGCAGATTTCCGCAGCGGCGCTGTCGCACACGGTGATCACGATGGACAGCGGCGGCGCGTCGTGCATGCTGAACTCGTCCCAACTCTTGCTGCGATACCCGCCAGTGTGAATACCCGCGCTGTCGAGCGCCTCGACCGCCAAGGGATTGATGCGACCGCTGGGCGCACTGCCGGCGCTGTGCGCCTTGACGTCGCGGCCGAGCCTCGCTGCCCAGTGGTTGAGCATGGCCTCAGCCAGCACGCTGCGCGCCGAGATGTGGGTGCAAAGGATGAGGACGTGGGTAGTCACGCGATCAGCTGCCGATCATGGCGGTCGACGCGAATACTATCAACGCGTCGTGCAACCTGGCCGGGGCGTGGCGCAGGCACGCAGCGCAACGCAATCTTCAGTTCGAGAGCGTGGATTCGAGAACCCTTGTGGCGCGCGCATCGCGTGCGGCGCGCAAGGGCAAATCGCACCTGGGGTCGATCGCGAACACGGCGCACGATTCCGCCGCGTTTTGTTGGATGCACCCGCCCACGCTGCGCGCCAGGCCGGCCATCGCGTGGTTCGTCGCCCGAAACAGCACGATCGCGCGGCGCACGTCGATGCACCGGGCCGCTTCAAGCGCCCCGACCAGCAACCGTTTGCCCAGACCCTGCTTTCGCGCGCCGGCCTGGACCGACACGCCGACCTCGCAGACGAATTCAGCGTCCTCTCGGTACACGGCGGCATGTGCCAGGCCGATCACCCGGCCCTCCTGCACTGCGCCGATCAGGATGTCTGTGGCAATGGCGATGTCGCGCACATAGCGACGCAGGTAGTCGTCGTTGACCGCCCCCAGGAAGCGGTCGCTTCGATCATCTGGACCCAGCTCCAGCAGGTGGGCGTTGATCGCCTCGAGGTCGCGCGAGTCCAGTCGCTTCAGCTGATACATGCGTGCATCTCCCCGGGCGAAGGCCCGAAGAACGCACACTAGGGTTTTTACCTACTATCGGCCAATTCTGAATCAGAATCGCCGCATCACGAAAGCGAATGTCAGCGCCAAGCCGGCGCCGACGACGCCCGGAGTGCAGCTCACCGGCACAAGCGCCCGTCGACGACACCATGCCTGCTGCCGACGATCCTATTGAGCCGGCATCAATGAACTTGGATCAAGCCGCATAGCGAACCGGATCATGTTGGAAGTACCTGCGAATTCTCTCGGGCTGGTGTTGCACGCTTCGCAGGTGGCGCGCGGTGGCCTTGACCAGTTGCAGCTTGGTGCGCGCCGGAGCCTGTGTCGTGACGGCTTGCTTGATGTCGGCGTTGGCCATCTCGTCGGGGTTGAGCT
>JANNKM010000394.1:0-32626 GCA_031396305.1 Rhizobacter sp. | reverse complement strand
CCGAACGTCACGCCCGGCTACTGGCGCGCTCCCGAGCAGACAGCGGAATCATTCGACGCTGAAGGCTTCTATTGCAGCGGCGACGCCGTCAAGCCGATCGACGCGGCCGAGCCCGCGCGTGGCTTCATGTTCGACGGACGCATCGCCGAAGACTTCAAGCTCTCCACCGGAACTTTCGTCTCGGTGGGGCCGCTGCGCGGCAAGGTCATCGCCGCGGGCGACCCCTGCGTGCAAGACGCGGTGGTGGCCGGCATCAACCGTGACGAGATCGGCCTGCTCCTCTTGCCGCGCCTGGACAGTTGCCGCGCACTGGCGGGAATGAATGCAACCGCAACGCCAGCCGAAGTGCTGGCGGCGCCGGCTGTGTGCGCGTTTTTTCAAACGCTCGTCGACGGCCTGTGGGCCAGCGGTACCGGCAGCGCCACCCGCGTGGCGCGCGCGCTGGTGCTGATCGACCCGCCGAACATCGACTTGGGCGAAGTCACCGACAAAGGCTCGATCAACCAGCGCGCCGTGTTGACCCACCGTGACGCGCTGGTGCAGCAGATGTATTCGGGGCAGGCGCCGGGTCTGCTGCTGCCGCGCCGCTGATCGACCTGGAGCCGGGCATGCCACGCGCCACGCAGTACAGAGTTGACGTTCATTTCGGCGATTGCGATCCGGCAGGGATCGTCTTCTTCCCCAACTTCGCACGCTGGATCGACGCCGCCTCGCTCGCCTTCTTCATGCAGTGCGGCGTACCACCGTGGCGCGAACTGGCGAAGACTCGCGGCATCGTCGGCACGCCGGTGTTGGAGGTCAACACCAAGTTCAGCAAGGCCGTGACCTACGGCGAGACGATCACGATCAGCACCTGGGTCGAAGAGTGGCGCGGCAAGGTCTTCGTTCAAATGCATCGGATCACGCGAGCAGGTGGCGAAGGCGTCGACCTGATCTGCGAAGGCCGGGAGGTGCGTGCCTTCGTCAAGCGCGACGCGGTCAATCCTGATCGGCTGCGAGCGATTCCCGTTCCCGACGACATCAAGGCGCTGTGTTCGTGATGCCTGCGCCAAGACCGACGTCGCGCAGGATCGGGCGGCCGAGCATCGCGTCTGCGCCCCTGTCACTGCACCAAGAACGCCTCACGCACCTCGTCGGCTACGCCGCGAGCCGGGCCAGCATCGAGCTCAAGAAGGCCTTCGCGCGCCACCTGGGCCCGCTCGACCTCAAGCCCGTAGAGTTCTCGATCCTCGTCTTGGTGGCGGCCAACGGTGAAGTCAATCAACGCCAGCTGGGCCGCGCGCTCGACGTTGCGCCACCGAACATGGCGATCACGCTGGACCGCATGGTCGAGCGCGGTTGGGTCGAGCGCGTGCGCGCTACCCGGGACCGGCGCTCCCAACTGATCCACCTGACCCCGGCGGGGCGCAAGTTGACACAGCAGGCCGAGAAGATTGCCGCGACGATGGAAGACGTCGCGCTGAGCGGAATGTCGGCCGCCGAACGTGCCCTGTTGATCGAACTCCTGCTCAAGGTAGCGAACACCGGATCAGCGAGCGTGGCCGAGCTGTAATAGATTCAAGCGCGCTTCATCTCGATCCACAGCAGCGCCAGGCCGCTCGCCACGACGACCGCCGCGCCCAGCGCGACACCGGCGTCGGGCCATTGACCGAACAGCACCCAGCCCCAGAGCGTCATGTAGATGATCTGCTGGTACAAGAAGGGGCTGAGGGTGGCCGCCGACGCGTAGCGGTGCGCTTGCGCAACGCAGAAGTGGCCGAGCCCGCCAAACAGTCCGCACGCGGCGACCAACGTCCAAGACAGCGCGTCGGCCGGGGTCTGCCAGTGGGCCAGCGCAAAAGGCGCGAGCACGACGCTGGCGCCGAAAGCCGACATCAACTGCGTCGCCGCGGGCGATTCACTCGCAGCCAGGCGGCGTGTCAGCAAGTTGAACAAGGCATAGAGCACGGCATTCAGCACCGCCAGCAGGATCGCCGGGTGAAACGCCTGGGTTCCAGGTCGAATGACGAGCAGCACGCCGGCGAAACCGGCGAGGATCGCGGCCCAGCGCCGCCAGTCCAGGTGTTCGTGCAAGAACCAGGCGCTCAGCAGCGCGATCAACAGCGGCACCGAAAACTGGATGGCCGCGGTCTGCGCCAATTGCAGGTACTGCAGGGACCAGAAATTCAGCGCCGTCATCGTCGCCAACATCAGCGCGCGCACCAGCTGCAACTTCGGATGTTGCACACGCAGCATGGCGCGGCCGTACACCGGGCCGAGCAGCGCCGAGGTGAGCACGGTGTGCGCGACGAAGCGCAGCCACACGACCTCCAGCACAGGCAGCGAGTGCACCAGCCACTTGGCCGAGGCGTCGAGGGTGGCGAAGCACAGCGTCGTCAGCGTCACCAGACCGATGCCGATGCGCCGGCCGCGCGCGCTATCGAGATGCAGCATGCCGGCGCGTTTACGCGGCGCCCAGTGCCGCGGTGCCGATGCATTGAGCGTCGTCAGCGGCGTGCGGTGGCCGGCGCCGAAACATGCCCCAGCCCTTCATGCTCAAAACGGCTTCGCCGTTCTGGTTCGACACCAGCCACATTGACCGCACCAGACCCACGCCGGGCCGGCTCGCCATCGGGCGGGCTTCCAGAATTTCGAGACGCACGCTCAGCGTATCGCCGGGAAACACCGGCTTGAGCCAGCGCAACTCGTCGACGCCGGGCGAACCCAGGCTGGCGCTTTGCAGCAGGTAGTCGTCACACATCATGCGCATCGCCATCGCGCAGGTATGCCAGCCACTGGCCGACAAGGCGCCGAACAGCGAAGCGCGCGCCGCGTCTTCGTCGAGGTGAAACGGCTGCGGGTCGAACTCGCGCGCGAAGGCCAGACTTGCTTCGCGCGTCACCTGCAGCGCGCCGAATTCGCGCACCTGGCCGGCGGGGAAGTCTTCCCAGTAGTAGCGATAGGTCTTGGCGGGAGCCGCTGGCGGGGAGTTCAAGGCGGAAGCGTCACGTGAGCGCCGGACGAAAAGGCGCGCCGATGCCGGCGCAGCCCGCAGCATAGCGAGTCAAGCGCTGCTGTGTGTCAGCCTCTCCCATACAAGCTCGGCTGCGGCAAGGTCTTCGAGCGCGGTGCCCACCGACTTGAACAGGGTGACCTGATCGGCTGAGATGCGCCCCGCGCACTCGCCTCGACACAGTTCGGCGAGCGTGCCGCACAGCTGGGCGGTGCTGAACCTGCCTTCGGCCACAGCCTGCAGCACGTCCCCCGACTTCGCCAGCGCCTCGGGCGTGTCGACATAGACCTGCGCGCGCGAAAAGCATTCGGCGTCGCTCTCGCGCATGGCCGGCGTGAAACTGCCGATCAGGTCGAGGTGCGTACCCGGGCGCAACCAGGCGCCGTGGATCAGCGCTGTGTGCGACAGCGTGGCGCAGCTGACGAGGTCCGCTTCTCCGACCGCGCGCTCCAGGTGCCGGGTGGCGTGCGCCTCGAAGCCTTGAGCTTCCAGCTCGGAGGCGAGTTGCTGGGCGCGCAGCGGGTCGCGATTCCAGACTGTGACGCTGCGCAATGGACGAGCCGCCTGCATCGCCGGCGCCAACAGCGACGCCACGCGTCCGGCGCCAACGATCAGGAGCCGGCTTGCATCACTGCGGGCGAGGAACGAGGCGGCGAGGGCCGACGCCGCGGCGGTGCGCCGCGATGTGATCTCGGCGCCGTCGAGCTGTGCCAGTGGCACACCGGTGGTGGCGTCGAACAAGGTGTAGGTGGCGTGCAGGCCCGGCAGGCCGCGCAAGGCATTGCCCGGAAAGACGCAGACCGTCTTCAGGCCAAAGTGGCGCCCGCTGCGCCAGGCGGGCATCAACAGCACCGTGCCGGCCTCGCTGCCCGGCACGTCGATCTGATGGCTGTGCCGCAAAGGGACTTCGCAGCCTTGAACGAACAGCGTGCGCAGCGCTTCGATCAGGCCTGGAAACGACAATTCTCGACGGGTGGTGGGTGTGTCGACGATTCGCACAATGCGGCGCCGAGCGATTCGGCCCGCTGCGCCGGGGTGCAGTATCGCGTGACCGCGGCAATACCTGCCGTGCCGGCGCATGCGCGCCGCGCCGGCTGAGCCTCAGGCAGGCACGCGGTCGCCGAAGAAGTGGCGGAACACGTCAGGCTCGTGTACCTCGCGTTGTGCCAGCCCGCTCAGCGTCTCCTGGAACGGCTCGGGCGGCGCCAGCGAATCCAGATCTGCCGGCGCCGTGTTGTCCCAGGCCGAGTTGAACTGGGCCGTGAGCTGGCGGCTGCGGGCCTGTTCAAGGAGGCGCTGCGCTACGGTATCGACCAGGGTGGGCAGACCTCCCCACTCGCCGTTGCCGTTGTACGCGACGACTCTGTTCAACGAAGGCGGGTACTGTTGTGGTGATGATTGGCGCATGATGTGTTGCCGAGGGTTCGAAGTGGTGTCAAGACTATCGGCAGCAGCACGAACCCATTCACCCAAATAGGCGGCGACGAAGCCTCTGTTTGCAACGCGCAATCGATGCGCGTGCAAAAGTTCTCGTGGCATAAACGTCGAACCTCGATCAGCGGGCTTGACGCGTGACGCGTGTTTGCGCACCGCTTGATGTGCTGCGCGTGCTTAAGTCGCAGTTGCGCGATCGGCCCGGCGCCGCGGCGGGGCCGGCTCTTCGCGCGAGGTGAACTCCTCCTGCGGCAACGACTTCAGCAAGGCGCACGCAGCGTCGGGGGCGGCCGTCAGCCACTCGTCGCGATGCGCGAGATCGACAACGGCAATGCTGCGCTTGTCTTGGTTCGGCCGATGAAAGCGCCGCATCAAGGGGTGGGTGTCGGCATTGATCGTCAGCATCGAGAACGAGAACACAGCTTTCCCAGTGGTGGGCGCGACCCAGCGGTCCCACAGGCCGGCGACCATGAACGGCGCACCGTCGCGCCGCTCGATGCGCCAGCGCACAACGCGCCCGCTTTCATGGCTGGGCTCGTAGAAACATTGCATCGGAACGAGGCACCACTGGCGCCGTGACCAAGCCTGGCGAAAACTCGGTTTCTCAGGAGCAGTTTCCGAGCGCGCGTTGTACGTCATGCGCGCAATCTTCGTGTCCTTGGACCAGAACGGAATCAGACCGAAGCAGGCCTTCAGGCAGTCGACGCTCACGGCGCCACTTTCGCCGTCATTCGCCTTGGCCATCCGGCGCCGCAACACCGGCGCCACATAGCCGGGATAGGTCTCTTCTTCATAGTCGAACGCGGGTGAAGCCGCACCTGCCTGTTGCGCCAGCCAGTCACGCGAAGTGGGACGGTAATTCGTGCACATGGAGATTGAAAGCGGCTGCGTTGGCCAGAGCCGCTCTTGCAGTCCTGGTGCACGCCAGTCTAAAACGGGAGGGCGTTGCACCCTGTCGCTAGACGGTGGTGATCAACGCGGCGCGGCCCGGATCGACGGTTGGCTGGGTGCCCGGCGCTTGAAACGTCAGGCGCTGCGTTGCAGCTCACGCCCCGAAGGGAAAATGTCAAACAGGCGGCCCAGGCGGCTGACCAGGCTGACGCGCGCCGGGGGTTCACTGCGAACCGTACCGCTAGGCGCCGCCATCGCGGGCGCACGAATCGAGTCGGCGGCGGGCACGCTGACCGGCGCGGCCGGCGTGAGGCCATTGAACGCCGAGGGCGGCGCCACGTAGCAAGGCCGCACGGCGCGCTGTTTCGTGACCTCGGGGGCGCGAGCCGCAGGACGGAGCACGGGCTCAAGCCAGTCGAGTATGGGTTGCCATTGCGCGAGGTCGGTACGCAAGTGATCGGCGGGCAAGTCGAACAGCGTCAGGCCGCGCTCGACACAGCGCACATAAGCCTGGGTGTCGCGCAATACGCCGATGAATGGGATGCTTTGTTTTCTGGCCCAGGCCGAAAGCGTTTCACCGGCCTTGGTGCGTGCGTCCACGCGCATGCCGATCGCCGCGACCTTGCACTTGCCCGACGCGACGCGCGGCAACGCCATCAATTCAGCGTAGCAGTCAGCGGCAGACTCGCGATCAAACACCGAATTGCACACCGGCATCAGGATCACGTCGGTGTAACCCACCACCCGCGCAAGGTCCAGGCCGCGCAAGCCACCCGGGGTATCGAGAATCACGTGCGAGACGCCAGATGGTGCCCGCATCACGTTCCTCGGATCGATCACCCAGCCGAGTATGGAAGGGTGCTGCGCCGCGACCGGCTGCGCCTCGCGCAATCTGAGCCAAGGCTGGGTGGACTGCTGGCGGTCAACGTCGCCGAGCATCACGGAAATGCTGTTCTTCGCGCAGTACGCAGCCAAGTGGGTGGCCAGCGTGCTCTTGCCGCTACCCCCTTTTCGATTGACAACTGCGATGACTGGCATTGAGTTTCCCGGTCCGTTGTGAGAATTAAAGCACCATAAGCCATTGTTGAGTGAGGCGGCGACCCCCCAGGAACGGGCGTTAAGGTAGGGAAGAAGGGGCCAGGACCAACAATGTCACACCCGATGCAAGTCGTAATGCGGCAATGCGTGCCTGCCCCCGATTCAAGGGGTGGCCGGGTCGAAAACGGACGAAAACTCATCTGTTCGCATGCGCGAGCCGTTCAACTACATAGGTAAAACGCAACGCAATCCTGTTCGCCGGCACGCCGCGTTGACACGCTGGAGGGGTTGGTCGTGAGGATCTCCATCGACCGAGAGAATCTCAGGGTCTTCCCCTGGGGCGACCCTGGTCGGCGGCGCCATCGGGCTCGACCCCAAGCGGTTTTGTGACATGCATCGACAAGTGAATCCAAACGTGACATGTTGTGTCCACGCCGCGCAAGCCGCGTGAGTTCAGACGATCAGCCGTCCACGCAGGCGCGGCGCGTGTCCCGACTCCCGACTCTGGGGGGCGTTGCTGGGATTGGGCGACACTGCGTGGCTATTCCACCGAGCGGTCACGCGAAATTGCCTGAGACAGGTTCGTCAGTCACTCGGCCCGGTACGCCCGACATCGCAAACGCGACACTGCAACAGCGCATGCGCCGCGCGCTGTGGGTGGCGCTCGGCCTGGTCTTGATCTGGGGTGCGAACTTCAGCGTGCAGAAGGCCGTTTTCAACGCCATCACACCGGGCGGATTCCTGTTCATTCGCTACCTCATCATGCCGCTTGCGGCTGCAACGCTGCTGTGCGCGCTGCATCGTCTGCACTGGCCGCGCGTGACGCGCGCTGACCTCTTTGCCCTGCTGAAACTGGGGCTGGCTGGGCATCTGGTGCACGTGGGCCTGGTGAGCTATGGCATTCACTGGTCGACCGCATTCTCGAGTTCGTTGATCCTGGCGTGCGGCCCGGTGTTCACGCTGCTGATCCTGCGTTGGCATGGCATTGAACACTTGGCGCGCGGCCAGCTTGTCGGCGTATCGGTGGCGGGGCTTGGCGTATTGCTGTTTCTATCGGACAAACTCATCGGCGGCAGTTGGCAGGCGAGCCTGGGCGACTTGACGCTGCTCGTCGCGGCCTGGTTTTTCTCGTACTACACGGTCAGCGCCAAACCACTGATCGAGCGGCTCGGTGGCGTCACCGTGATGACCTACGCCACCTTGCTGGGCAGTGCGCCGGTGGTGCTGGTGAGCCTTCCTGCAGGATTGATGGTGGACTGGCCCCAGGTCAGCGCCGCCATCTGGGTGGGAACCCTCTGGGCGGTACTGGTCGCGGCGTTTCTGGGCTGGATGGTCTGGGGCTGGGTCAACGCGGTGCGCGGCGTGGCGCGCAGCGCACCACTGATGTACCTGATGCCGCCGGTGGCCGGCCTGGTCGCCTGGGCTGTCACCGGTGAACGCTTCACCGCGATCAAACTCGTCGGCGCGGCCATCACCTTGGCCGGCGTGGCACTGGCCCAGCTCACCTCGCGTTCGTCGCGCGACCCGGCGCTCGACATCGTCTTGGAGACGGTGCGCGAGGCGCCCGCGCCGGTCGATTGAGTGACGGCGTGAAAATTCCGCCGGCCAGGATCCAACCGCCGCGCAAGAACGTGTACGCTGGCGTGCCCGTCCACGGGATCCGTCCATGACCCCACTTCCTTACTGCGCTGCCGGCCTGCTGCTCGTGCTGATCGCATGCTCCAGGCCGGGCGAAGGCGATGCGCCGGCAAAGCGGGCATCGACGTCCGCCGAACCGACCGCAATCGCCTGGAAACACGCCGCCACGGATGCCGAGGTCGATGCCGCATTCGCACAAGCGCACCAGGACGGCAAGCCGCTGTTCCTCTATTGGGGCGCGAAATGGTGCCCGCCGTGCAACCAGCTGAGTGCAACGCTGTTCAACCGCAACGACTTCATCGAACGCTCGCGCGCATTCGCGTCCGTCTACATCGACGGAGACAGCCCCGGCGCACAAAAGCTCGGAGCCCGATTCAAAGTGCGCGGCTACCCGACGATGGTGGTGTTCAATTCGCAGGGCACCGAGTTGACGCGGCTGCCCGGCGAAGTCGATGCGCAGCAGTACACGCAGGTGCTGACGCTGTCGATGAACGCGCAGCGCCCGGTCGCGGCCGTGCTCGCCGACGCGCGCGCCGGTGGCAAGGGCCTGAGCGCGAACGATTGGCGGCTGCTCGCGTTCTATTCGTGGGAGACGGACGAACAGAAAGTGATCGCCAAGGCCGAGCTTCCCACGGTGCTCGCCCAAGTCGCCGTAGCCTGCCCCGCCGAGCACGCTGACGCATCGACTCGGTTGACGCTCAAAGCCCTGGCGGCGGCGCCGGCCAGCGGCAAGTCTGCCAAGCCCGATCCGGCGGCGTTTGAACGCGTCCTGCGCCTGCTCGGCGATGCGCCGCAGTCGCGCATCCACATGGATGTGCTCGGCAACAACGCTGCCGACCTGGTTCGAGCCTTGACGGCCTCCGGCACAGCACCGCGCAGCCAACTGGTCGCAGCGTTCGAATCCGCCTTGCGCAGGTTTGAAGCCGACGCGGCGCTGTCGCGCGCCGACCGCTTGACGGCGCTCTTCGCCCGGGTCGAGCTGGCGCGGATCGACGCGGCCAAAGACAGCTCGGCGCCAGCCCTGCCCGCACCACTGCTGACCGAACTGCGCGAGCACATCGCGCGTGCCGACCGTGAAATCACGAACGGCTACGAGCGCCAGGCGGTGATTCCGTTTGCCGGCCATGTGTTGCAGCAAGCCGGGCTGCTCGACGAGTCCGACGCGCTGTTGCAGGCCAATCTGGCGCAGAGTCATTCGCCCTACTACCTGATGTCGGAACTGGCGAGCAACGCGAAGAAGCGTGGCGACAAGACCGGGGCGTTGCGCTGGTACGAACAGGCGTTCGACACAAGTGTCGGCCCCGCCACGCGGCTGCAATGGGGTGCGAGTTATGTGGGCTCGCTGGTTGAGCTGGCGCCGGAGGACGAAGCGCGCATCGAAAAGGCAGCGGCGCGCTTACTTGACGAAGCAGCGGCTCAACGCGATGTTTTTTATGAGCGCAGTGCCCGGTCGTTGCAGCGCATGGGTGCACGGCTCCAGACCTGGAACAAGGACGGCTACCACGCCGCGGTGCTCGGGCGTTTGCAAACGCGGGTTGACGCGTTGTGCGCCGCGCTGCCGGCGGCAGACGCACAACGCAAGGTGTGCGAGGGCTTGCTCAAAGCGGCGCCGACGAAAGGCGACGCGTGAGTGCGGCAAGTGAGAAGCACGGCGCCGGCAAAGCCGCGCTGATCGTCGGTGCCGGCGACGCCACCGGTGGCGCCGTCGCACGGCGCTTCGCCCGCGAGGGCTACGCAGTGTGCGCGACGCGCCGAACCGCGGCGAAGATCGAGGCGCTCGTCGAGCAGATTCGCGCTGAAGGTGGTACCGCGCGTGGCTTTGCATCGGACGCACGGGTCGAGGCCGAGGTCACCGCGCTGATCGAGCGCATCGAGCGCGACATCGCGCCGCTCGACGTGGTGGTCTTCAACATCGGCGGCAATGTGCGCTTCGGTATCACCGACACCACCGAGCGCGTGTATCGCAAGGTCTGGGAAATGGGCGCACTGGCGGGGTTTCTCGTGGGCCGCGAAGCGGCGCGCGCGATGCTGCCGCGCGGGCGCGGCACGATCCTGTTCACTGGTGCCACGGCGAGCCTGCGTGGCGCGGCGGGATTTGCGGCATTCTCCGGCGCGAAGCATGCGCTGCGCTCGCTCGCGCAAAGCATGGCGCGTGAACTGGGCCCGCAGGGCATTCATGTGGCGCATGTCATCATCGACGGCGCGATCGACACGCACTTCATCGCCGAGAACTTCCCGCAGCGTTATGCGCTCAAGGCGCAAGACGGAATCTTGAATCCCGACGCCATCGCCGAGAGCTACTGGCAGCTGCACCTACAACATCGCAGCGCGTGGACGCAGGAACTCGACCTGCGGCCCTGGTTGGAAACTTTTTGAGGACGACCCCATGCCACGCAGCGTCGAGTTCTACTTCGATTTCGGCAGCCCGGCGAGCTACCTGGCCTATACGCAGTTGCCGAAGATCGCCGCAGCGTGCAGCGCACAGATCATCTGGCGTCCGATGTTGCTCGGCGGGGTATTCAAGGCCACCGGCAATGCGAGCCCGGCCACCGTGCCGGCGAAAGGCCGCTGGATGTTCGGCGACTTGACGCGCTGGGCAAAGCGCTATGACGTGCCGTTCGTGCATAACCCGCACTTCCCGGTGAACACGCTGACCTTGATGCGCATTGCCACCGGCCTGCAAGTGTCGCGGCCGGCGGAATTCGCGCGTTACTGCGATGCCAGTTTTGGCGCAATGTGGTGCGACTCGCACAATCTGGGCGATCCGGCGCAGCTTGCCGCGACGCTCGCGCAGGCCGGGTTCGATGCAGAGGCCACGCTCGCCCTGGCAGCCCAAGCTGATGTGAAAACACGGCTGATCGCGACGACCGATGAGGCCGTTGCGCGCGGCGTCTTCGGTGCGCCGAGCTTCTTCGTCGGTGATCAGTTGTTCTTCGGCCAAGACCGGCTCGACTTCGTGCGCGAGGCGCTGCGCTGAGTCCACGCGCAAGGGCCCGCAATAGGTCTTGCGGCTGACGAAGGCCTGGGCGCGATACAAGAGACCAGGCTGAGCGCGCCCCTGGCAACGCTAAACTGCCCCCGCGTCACCTGCGCGACACGCGCCACCAGGATTCGCCATGATTCTCGAAATCGCCGACATCCGCATCACCCCTGAAAAGGGCAAGGAATTCGACGCCGCGATCAAACGTGGCGTCGAATCTATCGTGTCAAAAGCCAAGGGTTTTCGCGGCTACAAAGTCAATCGCGGCATCGAGTCGCCGGATCGCTACATCCTGATGATCTATTGGGACACGCTGGAAAATCACACGGTGGATTTCCGCCAGGGCCCGCTGTTCCCGCAGTGGCGCGCCATCGTGGGCCCGTACTTCGCGGTGCCGCCGTCGGTGGAGCACTTCGAACTGGTGGCCAAGTCGGCCTGAACACCGCGGCCCTCAGGGCCCGAGCAGCAGTTGGGTCTGGGTCACGACGGCGCAAAGCTTGCCGTCTTCCGAAGTGATTCGAGTCTGCCATACCGAGGTCGTCTTGCCGCGGTGCAACGGCGTCGATTCGCCGATGATGGTGCTGCCGACCCTGGCGCCAGCGATGAACTGGGTGCTGGAGTTCAGCGTTGTCGTGCGCCGGCCCGGCGGCAAGTTGGCGATGGTGCCCACCGCTCCAAGCGTGTCGGCGAAAGCCATGAAGGCGCCGCCGTGAAGCGTGTCGCCAGCAGTGCATAGGTCGGGCCGGACTTTCATCGTCGCCACCACTTTGTCGGGCTCGACGACGCTGAGATCGATGCCCATCAGGCCGGGCAGCAGCGGCTCCATAAGGTGCTGCAACGCGCTCAATGTGCTCATCAAGACTCTCCGCGGGACACGGCCCTACTCTACCGCCCTCCCGCCACATCGAGAATCGACCCGGTGGTGTAACTCGCCGCGTCGGACAGCAGCCAGGCGATTGCCTGCGCCACCTCGTTGGCGCTGCCGGCGCGTTGCATCGGCACCTGTGGCGCGGCTTGACGCACCCGATCCGGTTGACCGCCGGAGGCGTGGATCTCGGTGTCGATGATTCCGGGGCGCACCGCGTTGACGCGTATGCCTTCCGTGGCGACTTCTTTCGCCAGACCGAGCGTGAAGGTGTCGATGGCCGCCTTTGCAGCGGCGTAGTCGACGTATTGGCCCGGCGACCCCAGGCGCGCCGCGGCAGAGGACAGGTTGACGATGGCGCCGCCCGCCCCACCCTTCACGGTGGACAAGCGCCGCACTGCCTCGCGCGCGCAAAAGAAGCTGCCGAATACATTGATCGCGAACATGCGCTGCAGGCGCTGCGCGCTCATCGCATCGACGCGACTTGCGACGTCGACGACACCGGCGTTATTGACCAGCCCTCCCAACGCCGGCAGCTCGGCGTCGATGCGTTCGAACATCACGTTCACCTGGGTGCTGTCGGCAACATCGGCCTGGACTGCCAGCGCCGTGCCACCCATGGCTCGAATGTCGCCCACGACGCGCTGCGCGGCAGCGGCGTCGCTCGCATAGTTCACGGCCACCGCCCAGCCGCGTTGGGCACACAAATGCGCCGTGGCCGCGCCGATGCCGCGGCTGGCGCCGGTCACGAGGACCGTGCGTTGCGGCGTCCGCGGATCAGTCTTCAATTTCCTTGCCTTCCGCGGCATCGTCGCCGCGCGTGGCCATGCTGGCCTTGTCGTCGAGGCCGCTCTGCAGCGCCGCGACGCCCTCAAGATAGCGATCCAGACTTGCCGGGCGCGCCAGCCGCAGTGCTGGTGGGTACAGATGGCTCATGTACAACTCTTCGCCGAAGCGATCGTTGCGCTGCACGTTGAACCACAGCGTCAATCCGACAGCCACGGCGGTGCCGGCGAACGCGGCAAAGCGCATCAGGCGTGGCCGCGACAGCTCGACCGCGAGCAGGTGGTAGTACAGCGTGGCCGCAGCGATTGCGTAAATCGCGACGAAGCTGAAATTGCTGACCCATGACCATGACAGCGCGAACGCCAGCAGGCCGGGCAAGTGGTCGACGATCAGGATCGCGATGCCGGCGAAAAGGAACACCCGCAGGTGCCAACCGAAGCGGGCCTGCCGCGTGAAGGTCTTCGACAACAAGGCCCACAGTCCGCACCACACCGCGGTGACGGAGACGGCCGCGAGCAGCAGGCCGGCGCTGGCCCGCCCCAGGGCATCGGGGTCGGTGTCGAGGTAGGTGCTGAACATCAGCATCGCCAGCAGGACGCACGCCGCCACCAGACTGGGCACCCAGCGCCGGCTGCGCGTGGCCAACCCCGCCAGCGGCAATTCGGCCGGCAGCACCTGCGCCGCGCTGCGCAGGCGCAACCGGGTGCGACCCACAGTCAGTTCGAGTGGTTCGGCGTCGACCGCCCAGCGGTGCTGTTCGCCCGAGTGCAGGCGCCGTCGGCCGATTTGCACGCCGTTGCTGGTGGCATCGACCTTGAGTTCCAAGCCTTCGTCGCCAGCTTCGACGTGAAAGTGATGTGCGGCGACGAACGGGTCCGACAACACCATGTGGTTGTCAAGCGCCCGCCCTACGCGCAACGGCCAGCGGCGCACGACGACGCAATCGCGCGCCTGGCCATCGCGATCCACCGTTTCGAGAACGGCTACGGCACCCACGCGTACGACTCCAGGTAGTGGCGCGCCAGTTTCAAGGCGTTGGCGTAGCTCACGCCCTGCGCGTCAAAGCGTCCCTGGACGCCGGCGTCGGCCTGATCGAGCGTGGCGGCGAGCACGGAGACGTCGTACAGCCCGGCGAGCTTGCGATACGCGCGCAGACACGTCACGACACGCAGCGTGAGGCCGGCGCGATCGAGGTAGTCCTCATGGCACATCGGTTTGGTCTGGTGCTGGGCGCTCAGGCGCCCGAACGATTCGTTGCGAAAACTGGCCGAGTGGCGCGCGGCGAAGCGCAAAGCGCCCAGCTTCGCTCCGTCGTAACTTTCGTGTCTGACTGACAGGGCGCCGGTATTGAACTCGCCAACAAAAATGCGCGTGTCCATCACGCAGTCGGAGCGCTCCAGGTCCAGGCCTCCAGTGCGCGACGGTTCGCTGCTGCCCCAGCAGCGCATGAAGCCGTCGGCCGGCACCGGAACGCGGTAGCGCAGGTGCGTCGCCGGCTTGAAGCCCTGGGCAATGAAGCGCTCGGTGAGGATCTCCTGGTGGGCAGTCAACTGTTCGCGCACCGTCGCATGCGCGGGCGTTTCAAGCGTCTTGGCACTGCGGCCGCGCTGCAGCAACGCTGCGGCGAACGTCGCCGGCACGAGGAAGCTGACCTGCTCGCCATCGACACGGCGCGCCACGTTCACGCCGATTACGCGGCCTTCCTGGTCAAGCGCCGGCCCGCCGCTCATGCCACCGCTCAAGGCGCCGCCAAAGAAGATCTGCGGGTAGAAGCTGCGCTTGACCATGCCGTTGTAGTTGCCCTCGGTCACGGCGAAACCCACGTCCAGCGGGTTACCGAGCGAGTAGATACGCTCGCCTTGCCCCAAGGCCCGCGCTTCATCGCGAAATGCCAGCGCATCGAAGGTTCGGGTTTGCGCGTCGCCGGCCTTGAGCAAGGCCAGATCGTGCAGTACGTCGATTTGCAGGATGCGCACCGGCGCCTCGCGCCCGTCGGCCGTGACGTAGACCAAGTCGTGCCGATCGGGCTTGAGCGCAGCTTCGCTCACCACATGGAAGTTGGACACGATCAAGCCGTCGGAGGAGACGAAGAAGCCCGAACCCACCGACGTCTGGCTCGCCCGACCCTTCAGTACCGTGCGACGGTGCACGAGCTGCGAGCGCGCTTGCTCGGAGACCTTGCGTGCGGAGCGCGAGACCGACGCCGGCGCGGCGGGAGCCACCCCTGCCGCGTCGCTGGCTCCCTGGCCCCAGGCCGTTGCTGCGCACAGCAAGGCAGACGATGTCGCGACCCAACGGGAAAGGTTCATCGGCGCGGATTTTACGGGGCTGCCCTTGCATCGCGGCGGCGAACCCGACGTGCAGCAAGTCACGCGGGAGCGTGGCGCGACTCGCTGGAGAAATGGTTCGTCACAGACCTTAGTCGCCGCGACAACCATGGCATCAACTGACGGGCACAGTCGGCGTGAGACTGGAGACCACTCATGTCATTCCGATTCCCTCCCGTTCCCGCGATTTGCGTCAGCGCGCTGAGCGCGGTCATGGTGGTTGCGTGTGGCAGTGTTTCCGAAGAGCCGACGCCGCTGAGCAGTCAGTCCGCGGCGCACTATTCCGCCAATGGCAGTGTGGTGGGTGCCCAGGCGACCAGCGCCCTGGACGCGACGTTGTTGACCGCGATCCAGCTTGTGCCGGGAACAGCAAAGAAGCTGGCGGCGGGACGCGATCCAGCAGTGACGACTAGCAGTGGCAGGCTGAACTGCGCCGGTGGCGGAACCGCGACGATGACGATCAAGGGTGCCAGCGCAGTCGAAGAGAACAATGGGCGGTTCGACGCCAACGAGGTCTACCAATTGGCCTTCATCGATTGCCGCGGCGCGGCTGGCCAGGCGGTGCTGAACGGCGCTGTGACGATGAATGTCGTCAGCGCAACCCGAGGCGCGACCGCGGTCTCCCTCTCGACGACGACGTTGCGAGCCGCGTCGACCCGTGGTGTGGTGTCGTTCATCGGCAGTGCTGATCTGCAACGTGCCGTAGTGAACAGCGGAAGTGGCAGCAAAGCAACGACGCGTGTGCTCGCCTCCGGCCTTGATATCACGGCCGATTCGAATGGCGGGACCGGCAATTTCACGCTGAGCAATGTCGATCTGACGCGCGAAGCGAATTACTTTGGCGGTGCCCTGCTGTCCACGAGCTATGGCGGGTCGCACGGGCTGGCGGGGGAATTTGCCGGCCAGGCGTTCGACTACAACGTTGCCACCCAGGACGGGGCGACCTTTGACGCCAATGGCGTTCCGACCCAGGGGACCTGGTTGGTCACGCTGCGCAGCCAGACGGTACTGGTGACGGTCGCGGATGGTTCGATGCGCGTTGAGATCGACGAGGCCAAGGACGGCACCATCGACCGCAGTTTCTCGATGCCGCTGGGGCTGTTCGGCGCCGACGCTGGCTGAACCGTCAGCGTTCGCCCCGCCCGGCGTCGGTACTTGACGCCGCGCGACCGGGCAGAACATGCGGCCGAGGTGGGCGGCGCTTGCTACAGTCGGCCCCTGCCGTCTTCTCGGGGTCTGACCATGCAACGCCGCGCTTTCGTTCTCTCCGCTGCCGTCTTCGCCATGCCGCTGCACTTGCGGGCAAAGTCGCTGGAAAATCCCGCTCTCTCGATACAAATGTGAGCCGGGGCGAGTGCCATTTGATGAAATGGCAGCCACGCGCGGGCGAGACGGAAAAGCTCTGAATGCCAGACACCAGGCCGGCGGCCGCCATCGCGCTCGCGACCGGTGACGCGTCATTCATCCGCGTGCGCGGCGCACGCACCCACAACCTGAAGAACATCGATCTCGACATTCCGCGCAACAAGCTGGTCGTGATCACCGGGCTGTCGGGCTCGGGCAAGAGTTCGCTGGCGTTTGACACGCTCTACGCCGAAGGCCAGCGCCGCTACGTCGAAAGCCTGAGCGCCTACGCGCGCCAGTTCCTGCAATTGATGGACAAGCCCGACGTCGACACGATCGAGGGCCTGAGCCCGGCGATCGCGATCGAGCAGAAGGCAACCTCGCACAACCCGCGCTCGACGGTGGGCACGGTCACCGAAATCCACGACTACCTGCGGCTGCTGTTTGCGCGTGCCTCCACGCCGTATTGCCCGGAGCACCACCTGCCGTTGCAAGCGCAAAGCGTGAGCCAGATGGTCGACGCCGCACTCGCTTTGCCGCAGGGCGCGCGCCTCATGGTCTTGGCGCCGGTGGCGCGCGACCGCAAGGGCGAATTCGCCGACCTGTTCGAGCAGATGCAGGCGCAGGGCTTCATCCGCTTTCGCGTCGACGGCGCCCTGTACGAGGCCGCCGAGCTGCCCAAGTTGAAGAAGACGGAAAAGCACGATGTCGACGTCGTGATCGACAGGCTAAAGGTTCAACCCGGCCTGGAGCAGCGGCTCGCGGAAAGTTTCGAAGCCGCGCTGCGAATCGCCGATGGGCGGGCCGTGGTCGCCGAGCTCGATGCGGGGCCGGCCCAGGTTGGCCGGCCTCGCGAGCACCTCTTCTCAAGCAAGTTCGCCTGTCCGCACTGCAACTACTCTCTCGCGGAACTTGAGCCGCGGCTGTTCTCCTTCAATTCGCCAGTGGGCGCCTGCCCCAGCTGCGCCGGCTTGGGCCAGACGACGGTATTCGATCCTCAGCGGGTCGTCGCCTTTCCCTCGCTGAGCCTGGCCAGCGGCGCGGTGAAGGGCTGGGACCGGCGCAACGGCTATACGTTTTCGCTGCTGGAAAGCGTGGCGCAACACTATGGATTCGACATCAACAGCGCCTTCGAGGCCTTGCCCACCAAGGCGCGCCAGGTGGTGTTGTACGGGTCGGGCACCGAGGCGATCGAATTCGTCTACGAAGCCGAAAGCGCCAGCGGCCGCAAACGCAGCGTGAAGCGTGCCCACCCGTTCGAGGGCATCTTGCCGAATCTGGAACGCCGTTACCGGGAAACCGATTCGGTGGCGGTGCGTGAAGAGCTGGCGCGGTTTCAGGCGGCACACCCATGCCCTGAGTGCGCCGGGTCACGCCTGCGGCGGGAAGCGCGCAACGTGTTTCTGGTGGACGCTGCGTCGGCAGACGCGCCGCAAGCGATCTTCCAGGTGGAGCATTTCACGCTGCGCGAATGCCTAGAGTACTTCGATGCGCTCACGCTGCGCGGCGCGAAGGCCGATATAGCGGCTCCGGTGCTGCGCGAAATCCGCTCGCGCTTGCGTTTTCTAAATGACGTCGGGCTGAACTATCTGAGCCTGGACCGCAGCGCCGACACGCTTTCGGGCGGCGAGGCGCAACGCATCCGGCTCGCCTCACAGATCGGCTCGGGCCTGACCGGCGTGC
Source organism: Rhizobacter sp. (assembly GCA_031396305.1). Lineage (GTDB taxonomy): Bacteria > Pseudomonadota > Gammaproteobacteria > Burkholderiales > Burkholderiaceae_C > JAEMQF01. Next base: position 14,648 of record JANNKM010000394.1, on the reverse strand, counting down.
TCTATGTACTCGATGAACCGAGCATCGGCCTGCACCAGCGCGACAACCAGCGTCTCATCGGGACCTTGCGCCACCTGCGGGACATCGGCAACACGGTGATCGTCGTCGAGCATGACGAAGATGCGATCCGCCAGGCCGACCATGTGATCGACATGGGCCTGGGCGCGGGAGTCCACGGTGGGCGTGTCATCGCTCAAGGCACGCCGCAGGCGATAGCCGCGCACCCCGAGTCGCTGACCGGGCGATACCTGTCGCGTACGCTGCGAATTGATGTGCCGCGCAAACGGCGCATCGTGAACTTGAATTCCGGCGATGCCGCGTCGCGTATCCGCATCGTGAATGCGCGCGGAAACAACCTCAAGGGCGTGAGTGTCGACATCCCCGTGGGCCTGCTCACCTGCGTGACCGGCGTCTCGGGCTCGGGCAAGAGCACCCTGGTGAATGACACGCTGTATACGAGCGTCGCACGCAAGCTCTACACCAGCGCGCTCGAGGTCCAGCCCTGCGACACCATCGAAGGGCTCGACGCTTTCGACAAAGCCATCAACGTCGACCAGAGCCCGATCGGCCGCACGCCGCGGAGCAACCCGGCCACCTACACGGGGCTGTTCACGCCGATCCGCGAGCTGTTTGCCGAAATGAACACGGCGCGCGAGCGCGGTTACGGCGCTGGGCGCTTCAGCTTCAACGTGGCGGGCGGGCGCTGCGAAGCCTGCCAAGGCGACGGCGTGCTCAAGGTCGAAATGCACTTTCTGCCCGACGTCTACGTTCCTTGCGACACCTGCCTCGGCCGGCGCTACAACCGCGAGACGCTCGACGTGCTCTATAAAGGCAAGAACATCACCGAGGTGCTGGCGCTGACGGTGGAGGAGGCGCATGGCTTGTTCAATGCCGTGCCGCAGATTGCCCGCAAACTGCAGACCCTGCTTGATGTGGGGCTGGGCTATGTGCATCTCGGCCAGAGTGCCACCACCCTGAGCGGAGGCGAAGCGCAGCGCGTCAAACTCGCGCTCGAACTCTCCAAGCGCGATACCGGTCGCACGCTGTACATCCTGGATGAGCCGACGACGGGCCTGCATTTCGCCGACATCGCCTTGCTGCTGCGCGTGCTGCATCAGCTGGTGGACGCCGGTAACACCGTCGTTGTGATCGAGCACAACCTGGATGTGATCAAGACGGCAGACTGGATCGTCGACATGGGGCCCGAGGGCGGCGCGGGCGGCGGCGAGGTGGTGGTGTGCGGCACGCCTCGGGCGGTGGCCGAGCATGCGGCCAGCTACACCGGGCGCTACCTGGCGCCGCTGCTGCGCGACTGACCCGCAAGGAACAATCTAGACTGTGCCTGCCTGCCCCTGACACCGTTTGCGCTGGAGCCCACCATGCCCCTGACCGTTGACTATTACTTCGCCCCTCAGTCGCCCTACGTGTATCTCGGGCACGAACGCTTCACCGAACTGGCGCGCGCCGCGGGTGCTCAAGTGAAACTGTTGCCGATCGACCTGGGCGGCAAGGTGTTTCCAATCTCTGGCGGCTTGCCGCTGGCCAAGCGCGCCCCGCAACGCCAGGCGTATCGGCTCGTCGAGTTGAAGCGTTTCAGCGAGTATCTGAACCGGCCGCTGAACCTGACGCCGAAGTATTTCCCCGTCCCCGGCGACGACGCGGCCCGGCTCATCATTGCAGTCGACCAGATGGACGGCAACGCCGCGGCGCTGGCACTCACCGGGGCGATTCTGCGCGGCGTCTGGGCGCAGGAGCGCAACATCGCCGACGCGCAGGCGCTGGCCGAAATGCTCTCGACGCTGGGGTTGCCCGAGCGGCGCCTGGATGATTCGCACGCGCAGAGCGTTCAGCAACGCTACGACGCCTACACCCAGGCTGCCATCGAGACCGGCGTCTTCGGCGCTCCGAGCTATGTGATCGACGGCGAAATCTTCTGGGGTCAGGATCGCCTGGACTTTGTGCAGCGCCGTCTTGCGCGGGGTTGAAAGGCTTGCCATGAAGGAACAGCTCGAGTTGAACGCCGCCGACGGGCATCGCCCGTCCGCCTATCTCACCGCGCCGCCGTCAACGCCGCGTGGTGGATTGATCGTCGTGCAGGAAATCTCTGGGGTGAACCCGCATATCCGCGCGGTTGCCGACGGCTTCGCGGCAGACGGGTATCTGGCGCTCGCGCCCGCGCTTTTCGACAGGGTCGATGCGGCCCATTGATCTTCTGGCGGGACGCGCGGCGAACGCGCACCTCGTCTGAGCGCACCGCAGCGTTGGCGACGCCCCGCGCGGGCACAGGCGAAAAAAAGCCGGTGACTTGCACCGGCTTGCAGGATCTCGAAGCCTGGTGACTTACTTGAGATGCGCGTTGATCAGCTTTGTCATCTCGAACATCGAGACTTGAGCCTTCTTGAAGATTTCCTTCAGCTTGGCGTCGGCATTGATCATGGTGCGCTTGGCCGAATCTTGCAGCCCATTTTTCTTGATGTAGTCCCAGACCTTTTTCGTCACCTCGGTGCGCGGCATCGGGCTGCTGCCAATCACCGCAGCCAACATCGCGCTGGGCGTCATCGGCTTCATGAACGCGGCGTTCGGGGTGCGCTTCTTGGCTGGAGCCTTGGCCTTCTTGGCCGGGGCCTTCTTCGCCACCGCCTTCTTGGCCGGAGCTTTCTTCGCCGCCGCCTTCTTGGCCGGAGCCTTCTTCGCCGCCGCCTTCTTGGCCGGAGCCTTCTTCGCCGCCGCCTTCTTGGCCGGGGCCTTCTTCGCAGTTGCCATTTCAATTCACTCCATCAAGTAGGTTGTTGATGTGCTCGGGTTGGGCGAGAACCGCATGGGTTCTCATTTCTCCATAGCACCGTGCGGTGCGAATAGTACTGCGTGAATGCAGCATTGCAAAGCAGTTTTCACTCTGAAAGCGCTCAATTCTCCGAGGAGAAGGCCGGTTTTGTCGCGCTCACGCGTCAGCGCAGTGGCCCGCGGCGACATCACGCACGGCGAAAACCGCTGACCGCAGGACATGAGCGGGACTTCGCAGACCATGGATGAGGCCGGTCGGATGCGTTGCCAGTATGCTTGTGGCCATGCTGAAAATCCTGCTCCGCTGGCTGCTTCTTGCCTGTGCGCTGCTGCTCGTGGCGCATCTCTACCCCGGCGTGGAGGTGAAGAGCTTCGGTGCGGCGATGCTCGCCGCGCTCGTGCTTGGCCTGCTCAACGCGCTGCTGCGGCCGATCCTCGTGCTGTTGACGCTGCCGGTGACGCTGCTGACGCTGGGCCTGTTCCTGTTTGTCATCAACGCGCTGATGTTTTACTTCGCCTCGCACATGCTCGACGGGTTGCAGGTCACCGGCTTCCCCGCAGCCTTGCTCGGCTCGCTGATCTACAGCCTGTGCGGCATGGTGATTGACGCCGCGATGGAACGGCTCTTCGCGCCACGCGTCTGAATCGCCGGGACTGTTTGGGTCCGGACTCAGCGGGATTCGGTGGCTGCGCGTTCGTCGGCCGCGATCTGGCGGCGCTGGATTTCGATCTGACGCAGCCGCGCGTCGATCACCGAGGCGTCGATGAAATCGACACTGGCGCCACTGCGGGCGCTGCGCTGACCGGCGCGCAAGCGGTCGACGGCGCCGTTCAAGTCGCCCAGCGCGAGGCGCACTTCGGCTTCAGCGCGCATCGCCCGCAGGGGCTGGCCGAGATGGGTCCAGGCCTGACCCAGCTGCGCCCAGGCTGCTGCGTCGCGCGGGTGCAGGGCAAGCCAGGTCTGGAGCCGGTCGGCGCTGCGCTTCAATGCCGTGTTGTGGGCCGCGGCATCGGCGCTGCCCGAAGCACCCGTCGCTCCCGCAGTGCGCGACGCCAAGGCCAGGGCGACCTGCGCGTCGAGCAGCATCACGGGCCGCGAGGCGCTGTCGACGAAAGGTTGCAACGTGGTCGCGGCGCGTGCGGCATCGCCACGCTCGAACAGCGATTGCGCGGCGAGCAGCGCGACGCTTCGCGTGACGCGCGAGCCCCGTGCTTCGCCGCTTGCCAGGCGGGTGGCGACGGCGAGGGCGGCGTCGGCGCGCGCCCAGTCGCGCAACAGCGTCGACGCCAACGCGCTGCTGTAGGCGGCACTCAGGCGCTCCGCGGGTGTGCTGCCGGGGCGATCGCTATCCATGGCTTGCCAGCGGCGCAAGGCGTCGACGCGGCTGTCCATCAAGACGCGCGCGCGGGCCTGGGCCAAGGCGTGTTCGAAATCCGTATTGGCCGGCGCCACCTGGCCGGTGCCCAGGCGCGAACGCGCTTCGCCGATGCGCTCCGAGCTCAACGGGTGGCTGCGCAGGTAGGGGAACGCGCCGCTGTCGTTCAGGCGTGACGACTGGTCGAGCTTCTCGAACATCGCCGCCATACCGCCGGGGGCATAACCCGAGCTGGTCAACAGCGAGAAACCAATGCGATCGGCCTCTCGCTCCATGTCGCGCGAAAAGTTTAACTGGCCTTGCATGGCAGCGGCCTGGCCACCAACGATCAAGGCATTCGCGGCGTCGACGTTGCTGCGCGCCGCGGCAAGCACGCCGAGGATCATCGCCGCCGCGCCGATCAGTGACTGCCGTTTGCCCGCAGCGATGCTGCGCGCAATATGGCGCTGCGTGACGTGCGACAGTTCGTGCGCGAGCACTGAGGCGAGTTCGTCGCGGCTTGCGGTGAGCCCGATGAGGCCGAGGTAGACGCCCACATAGCCACCGGGCAACGCAAACGCATTGATGGCGCGATCCCGCACGAGGAATGTTTCCCAGGCGAAACGCTGGTCGACCTCAGCGCTGATGTTGCCACTGACGCGAGCCTGCGCCATCAAGGGCGTCCAAAGCGACTCGATGTATTCGAGCAGCACCGGGTCGTCGAGGTAATCCGGGTCGCGGCGAATCTCGCGCATCACCTGGTCGCCGAGCTTGCGCTCGGTGCCGATGCCGAAGTCCTCCGATTCGGTGTCGCCCAGCGCCGGCAGGTTGACCTGTGCAGCGGCGGGTGGACACAGACCCGTGGTCAGCAACGCGCCGGCGCAGAGTGCGGCGAGCCAGCGCGGCTGTCGGCGGCAAAGCGGTCGGATGCGGGGTGCGGTGGACACGTCGGTTCGGCTGGGGATGGAGCGCGCGATGCGGTGCGCCGGTTGGCGTGGCTATCATGCCGCACATTCGTTTCCCAGGTGTTTCCAGCCATGGCCCCAGCCTCCGACTCGCCACTCACGCATTTCGACGCCCAGGGGCAGGCGCACATGGTGGACGTGTCGGCAAAAGCCGAGACGCACAGAACGGCGCGCGCGAGTGGCGAGATCCGCATGCAGCCCGCGACGCTTGCGCTGATCGAGGCGGGCCTTGCGAAGAAGGGCGACGTGATCGGCGTGGCGCGCATCGCCGCGATTCAGGCGGCCAAACGCACTTCGGAGTTGATCCCGCTGTGCCATCCGCTGCCGATCACGCGGGTCGCGGTGGAGTTCGAATTCGACCGTGCCGGCGTGGCCGTGCGATGCACCGCGCAAGTCGAGACGCTGGGGCGAACCGGCGTCGAGATGGAAGCGCTGACCGCAGTGCAGATCGGCTTGCTCACCGTCTACGACATGTGCAAGGCCGCAGACCGCGGCATGGTGATGGGCGAGATCCGTGTGCTCGAAAAGCACGGCGGAAAGTCGGGCGATTGGGCGGCTCCCAGCCCTACCTGAAATCTTTGAACGTGAACTTGCGCTGCGGCGCGGAGCATTGGTAGGGCCGGTCCGCATCCGTGAGCGTCGGGTCGTTGCACGGCGCGAAGTAGGTTGCCGACTGCGGATTGCGAAACTCCTTCAGGCGCTGCGCGACGTACTTGGCGCGTTCGCTGTCGCCGGTGGCGTGAAGCGCATTCGCCCACGCCATCATCAGCCGGGTGTCGAGCAGATAGTGCGCCGCGCGCTGCGCGGCGGCCAGCGCTTGCGCCGGGTCATCCGCTGTCGTTGCCGCAGCGTAGTCCGCGTGATAGGAGAAGAACACGCTGCGTTGCCCTTCCGCGATGCGCTCGGCGAGCGGCGCAGCGTTGGCGCCTGGCGCGAAGATGACGACGACTTTGAAGTAGTCGTAGATCGAGTACGCGGCGCCGAGCGTCAACACGATCGAGGCGAGGCGAATGCTCTTCACCTGTCCGGTCGCCGGTGACGATGCTGCCGGCGCATGATCCTGCCGGCTCGGACCGCCCAGGCAAAGACCAAGCAAGAACGCCGTTGGCAACAGGAAGTATGCGTACCACAGCGGGTACTCAAACAGACTGTGATTCAGAACCAGCAGCACCATCACGAATGCGGCACGTTGCGGCGGCGCAGGCTGGCCGGGTTCCAACTGCCGTAAGCAATTGCGCGCGGCGCGCCACAGGGCCCAACCGAGCAATCCAAGCACGACGCCGGCCAGTGGCAGCCCCAACTCCACTGCAAACTGCAGCGGCAGGTTGTGGGTGTGGTCGAAGAACTCCAGCGGCCGGCCTGGAAACTCCGTCAACGTCCAGGCGAAGTTGAATTCGCCGAAGCCCACGCCCGCCCACGGGTGGGCGCGAATCAGGTCCAGGGCATTGCTCCAGATCGAGAAGCGTGAGCTGGAGATGTCGCCACCCGTACTCGAACTGAAGCGGCCGGCGCCGCCTGCTTTGGCGAACCAAATCAAGGCGAAGACGACAGGCGCGACCAGCAACGCAGCGCGCGTGGGCTTCGCGAGGCGCGAATCCAGCAAGCCCCACAGAGTTAGCAACAGCACTCCGAGCGCGCCGGTGCGCGAGCCACTGAGGACGACGACCAAGAGCATCAGCGCAGCCAGCGCGATGGCCCAAGCGTGGCGCAGAACCCGCGACTCGCTCAACCACAGCGCGGCGACGATTGACCACAGCAACAGGCTGCAAAGCTGATTCGACTGGCGCAGGTTGCCGACTGCCCGCCCCTCGGTCGGCGTGTGTGCAACCCAGTTGCCATCGGTCCAGTCCGGTGCATAGACCTGAACGATGCCAATGGCGCTGCTGACGAGACCGGCGAGTAGCAAGGCGATGCAGAGTGCGTGGAAGTGGGCAGAACCCAGGCCGCTTTGTCCTGCCGCGAAGCCAGTTACCGCAACGAGCGAACCTGCCGCAATGATGACCGCGGCGGACAAAGCCAGCGCCCAGGGCTGGTCAATTTGAACCGCCGATAGCGAGGCGAGAATGAACAGCAGCGCAAGGATGGCGAATACGCTGACGACTGTTTGAGACGACTGGGCAAGACGTACGGCACTGGATAGGGAGAGCATCCAAGCTCCACAACCCAGCAAAGACGACACCTGGTTGAAATAGGTGGCTGAGGGTGGCAGGTTCAGGGCCACCAGAATTGGAAGGCCGGTGGCTAGGAAGGTCAGCGCGATCGAAACGGGGTCAGGATTGAGCCTGGAGGCTACGCGACGGGCGGAATTTTGCATGCCGTGATTCTTCCCAGCCTACGACGCAAAGCCAACACCTACTCGGCATATCGCGTAGAGGCAATGTCCCACCGGTCGTTGCAACCAGGCGGCGGCAGATGACACGTTACGCGGCCCGACGCTGAGCGTCAACGTGGGTTTGTTTGGCTGACCGACCAAGTGCCGTGTGCAGGATCCACAACTCCTTGACGCCCTGGATCTTGCGAAACGATTTCTCGGCTTCCAGGAACCCCGTTGCTGTCCATCGCAACGCCATGTCGGCATCGCGGTAACGCGTTACCCGGCGGCTCGTGCGCCGCACGATGCCGTTGGGATTCTCGATCGCATTGGTCGTGCACAAACATCGTGTCAACGAGGGCGGCAGCCCCAGGGCATTGACGGTGAAGGTCTCCTCCATCCCTTCGAGCAGCGAAGCGGCTGCGTCGGCGTGCTCGGTGCGCAGCCACCCGCGACACTGCGCTCTTGGACACACCCACGGTGCCGGCCACCTCGGGCAGCACGGACTCGTAGCGCCGCGTAGACACGCCGGCCACCATGATGTCGCGCACGCGCTGGCCCAGGCGCGGGTCGGATCGAAGCCGCTCATACGCGGGGATGCGCACCTCACGGCCCACCTTGTTGCGCAGGCGAGGCCTCTGGATGCACCAGCAACTGCTCGACCATGCCGACGGCGGCCTCGTTCATCAACTCGCCGATGCTGGCCTGCGCTCCTTCGAGCAACTCCAGCATGGGCAACAGCGCCTGGCCGTTGCCTTCGACCCAGCGCCTCACGGCGGCTTTGTCATGGCGGTGCACAACGCGCACGCCCATCTTTGCCTTACGATCTTTCATGGCGGTTTCCTCTCGATGGTTTCAGGTTGGCAAGCTCGATTCTGTCGAACTCACCAGGAAACCGCCGCCTCAAGTTCCAACTATCCGGGGGACATCACCATATCGCGGAGGACGGAAGCCAGTGGCCACAGAGAAGTTTCAGAGCAGCTTACCGGGCCGCCGCAGGAAACTCGATATCCCGCAGAAGGGGCTCCGACGATTGCAGTCGAGACCAAACCTTGCGCATCTGCTCACAGGTCGCAGAACCAAACACTTTACATCCATGTAGCAAAGACTTGTGCGCTGCCTCCGGGCTCGCGTTCAATGCGCTTGCGTGGGCATACTGCATCAAGACGTTCGGATACGGGTAACGTGAAACCACCTTGCGCAAATCATCGAGCTGTTGCCTTTGCATCCCTGCGGTCACGGACAGAGTCGAGGCGCGATGGTAAGCGGCCCATCCATCCACCAGGATCCACTCGTGTTGTGAAAGCTCAGCAGGCTTTGTTCCGACACCCTTGAAGGACAACTCCATGTCGCGCAAAGTCTCCTCCGCGTCGAGATACTCCGCGCTGACAATCGCGAACGGCACCAGCAGCAGTGCGATTGGGATAGCCAGCGACCATCGCCCGGCGTACCACCGACGCTCGGCGCTGTAGTCGCTGGCGAGAACCCCCATCAGCAGCCCAGTGGGAAGCAAGAAGTAGGTGTAGTGCAGCGGGTTTTCAAGCATGGCATGCGTGAAAAGCATGAACAAGGCCAGCAACAGACACCATGAGGTCGAATTACTGCAGCCCCAAGAATGCTGAATTAACCAGAGCACCAGCGCCGCGCTCAGCAATAGCCCGATGGGAAGCCCGTTGTAGATGAGGAGGTCCAAGACCAAGTTGTGGCTCTGCGTGAGCCACTCTCCCATTCCGGGGTGATTCGCGGAAACAGAGAACTGCGCGTTGGCTACTTGGCTCCAGCCATAGCCCCACCAGGGCGATTGCCGCAATGCGTCCAAGAGCATCAGCCAGTGCGACGGTCGCGTGCCTGCGTTCAGTCGAAGATTTGTTGCGTCAACAGCAGTCGGGTCAACTACTCCAACAAGCAAGTGAAGTTGGCCCAAGCAAAGCACGGCAAGAGCAAAGGTGGCAATGCCTATCGCGATCGGCGCAGCCCGCACACGCAACGACGCCCGATTGCGCATCAAGCACCACCAACCTGCAATGACTGCAACACTTAACCAGCCAGTGCGTGATTCCGACAGTACGATGCCCAAGCCAAGCCATGCCACGACAAGGGCAGTGGTCCAGCCGTTGGTTCGGCGGCCTTCATACCAGTACAAAGCGCCGCCAACGCCCAGAAGCAACTGGGTTGACAAATGGTTGGGCTGGCCAATGTTGGCGAAGGGGCGAGTGCCTTCGTGGGGGTCGAGCAGGCCTTCCCAGACCGATGGTCCCAACCATTGACACAAGGCCATACCACTCGAAACGATGCCGGCAAAGACCGCACAGGCGACAAAACCGTCAAGGAGCTGTTGGCGAAGTTTGCTTGCCGCCAGACTGGCGCCGATACTGATGCTTATGGCAAAGGCCGCGAGGTAGGTGGCGGACAGAACCCCTCCGCTGCGAAAGTCGATTTGCCCAACGGCAAGTTGGAGCAGGGGGATGCATGCGGCAATGAAGCCTATCAACGCAATTCGCGGCCAGATGATCCGCTGCGAATTCGCGATTGCGGATCCCGCCAACAGCACGAATGCCGCTGCCGCCAAGACCTCTTGGCGAAAACCTGGCCACGGTATGAAATGGCCCGGGAGCAGCCACGCCCAAGCGAGACCCAGGAACCCAAGGATCAGCCAGAGGGAAAGCTCGTTGACGCGCTGATTTTCGCCTATTGCCATGGAGACGCTTCCCATGGGCCGCGAAGCCGGCAACTGGCTGGCGGGCGCAAGTGGCGGATCAGATGTAGCGTTTACCCTTGTTCTTGTCAGCACGAACGGCTCGCAGCAGAGGGTTTCGCAAAAGGGAAAGGGCGACGTATCGCTACGCCGCCCTCATCACGATAAAGCTAAGCTGCGATTATCGGCAAGAGGCCGGTACGTGCGAAGCCAGCGTGCCCGTACTCTTCGCGCACGTCCAGGTAATTTGGCCAGCACTTTCGACGGGCGTCAGCGTGATCACCGGGTCGGGCGAGCCACCCGTAAGTTTGGTGGTCACAGTGATGACGCCGGTGTTGTCCGTGATGGCAACCGTCGCAACGTACCCAGTCGCCGTAGAGACGAACGAGTAGCCATGGTTTGACGCTGTCACATTGGCCAGACCGCCGGCCGACTGCGCCGTCTCACCAACCGCCAGCTTGGCGCCTGCGGAGACACTCAGCCCTTCCGACACCTTGGCCCGAATCGTGTAGTTCTGATACTGTGGCAGCGCAATCGCCGCCAAGATGCCGATGATCGCGATCACGATCATCAGTTCGATGAGGGTAAAACCTGCTTGGACTTGACGTTTCATGTTGGAAAGCTCCATGGGGGTTGGGGGGAACACGCTCAACAGTTGCAGGCCTTGTGCCAGCCTCATTGCCGCCGCGATTCGTTGACTTTGCCCGAAAACCTGACGCAAACGGTCACTGTGCGGCGCGTGAGAATGTCGCGGTTGATTCGGGCGGCCGAATTTCGTCACATTCGGCGAGCGCGATGTGCCCGGGTGCGCTCAGCCTCATGGTCTGCGCGGCAGCGAGCGCGTGGGTGCGATGCTTGATACCGAGGCGGCCGATTTCAGCCATCACGGCTTCCTTCTCGCCCGGCTTGATGTGCGTGATGTGCACATCGACACAACCCGCGAGCTGCGCCAGTTCATGTCCGAGATCGGCCGGGCAAAGATGTTTGCTGACCCGCGCGAGCTGGCGCTCCTCGTCGCTGAACGCGGTTTCGATCACCAGGTGCGCAATCCGCAGGTGCCGCAGCCGTTGCCAGAGCGCCGGGTTTGGGCCGGTGTCGCCGGTGTAGATCCACCAGCCCGCAGCGCCGGCATCGACGCCGAAGCCGACCGCCGGAACCGTGTGGGAGGCGCTCAACACTTCAATGCGTTTGCCGCCCAGCACGAGGATGTCTCCCACCGCGAAGGGAATCAGTTCAAGCACGGGGCGCGTCGGATCGGGCAGGCGCGTGAAGTCGGGCCAGATGACGCCGTTGAAGATGTGCGCTCGCAGCGCCGCGATCGTCTCGGGCAACGCGTGCACCTGGATCGGTGGCCGGCCCTCCGCCTGGCGCAGGCGCATCACGCTGTCGGCGAGCAACCCGATCGCGAGCACGTGGTCCAGGTGCGAGTGGCTGATTAGGATGTGGTCGATTCGCGCCAGCGCTTCCAGGCTCAGGTCGCCGACTCCCGTGCCGGCGTCGATCAGTACATCGTGTTCGAGCAGGAAAGCGGTGGTCTTGCAACCTGCGGCGATGGCGCCGGAGCAGCCGAGGACCTGAACAATCATGGGGCGGTTGTGGCGCGAGGCTTCGCGGGTTCTGGCCCGGGCGATTCCCGCGCGCTAGGCCTGCATCGTGCCCGCTGCCGGCGACGTATTCAAGGCGCCGATGTCGCGTTTGCTCGACGTTTGAAAGTTGGCCGGCGCAAGGCCCTGTGTCTGCGTGAAGTGGGTCACGCTGTGCCGAGTCTTGGCTTGGCACCACCGGTGGACACCGGCCCCCGTGTCAAGCACGGGGCGGCGTTTCGCCGGTATGACGTGCTTCGTGGTTAGGGCTGCACGAACTGCATCTGCGTGCCGGCCAGTTCGATCACGTCGCCGTTCTTCAGGTGCACGGTCTCGCTGACCACCGGGCTGCCGTTCACACTGGGGCGCAGCGACCCTTCGACATGCGCGAGCACGTAGCCTCCGGGGCGCTTCGTGATCGACGCGACTTGCACGCCGGGTTTGCCCACCGTCGTGACCACCTTGCTCAGCGCCACTTCGCGGCCTGCTGCGGCACCATTGAGTACCTTGATCGACGCCGGCGCCGTGGAACCGCCCATCGGCCCGAAGCCTGACGGACCGAAGCCCGAGGGCTGCGCCGTGGGCAGCGCGCCAGGCTTGAGGATCATCGTCTTCTCGTAGTCGGTACCGTCTTCGACAAGGTACTTTATCTTGTACTTGCCGATCTCGACCGTGTCGTTGTGGGTCAGCAGCTGCTTCTTGATCGCTTTGCCGTTGATGTAGGTGCCGTTCGTGCTGTTCAGGTCTTCGATGAAGACGTCCGAGCCGACCATTTGCAATACAGCGTGTTCGCCGCTCACGGCGAGGTTGTCGATGACGATGTCGTTGTACGGGCGCCGGCCCAGGGTGGTCTTGTCCTTGGTGATCTGCACCTCCTTGATCACCACACCGTCGAGCGATACGACCAGCTTGCCCATGCTTGCGACCTTTCTGTCTTTGTCTTTTGTGCGACTGCGGCAGCTTCGCTTGGCTGCCTGATCGACCCGTTCAACGCCGGAACGGCCACCACGACCGCGCAGACCCCGCCGGGCCGCGCACCCGAGCAAGGACCACCGAGATATTATCCTTTCCGCCTGCGTCGTTCGCGGCGTCGATGAGCGCCGCCACCGCTTCGGCCAGCGATTCGCAGCCGAGCAACACTTGCAGGATGCTCTCGTCGTCGAGCATGTCGGACAAGCCGTCGGAGCATAGCAGGTAGGTGTCGCCCGGCAGCACATCGTGCAGGTGCGTTTCCAGCAGGACCGTGTCTTCCACACCCACGGCACGCGTCACCAGATTCTTGTTCGACGAGAACGCCGCCTGCTCGATCGTGATCAAGCCGGCGTCGATCTGCTCTTGCAGCAGCGAGTGGTCGTGCGTGATCTGCGTCAGGCGCCCGGCGCGCAGCCGGTAGCCGCGCGAATCACCCACATGGCCGATCAGCAGGCGCCCCTCGCGAAACACACCCATCACGAGGGTCGTGCCCATGCCGGCGTACTGCGGGTTCGAGTTGGCCGCGTTGAAGATGGCGCGGTTCGCGTTGTCGACGCAGATGTCCATCGCGCGGCGCACGTCGGTGTCAGAGGCGTCGCCGGCAGCTTCGGTGAGCCAGCGGCCGAGCTCGCTCTTGATGAACGAGGTGGCCATGCCGCTGGCCACTTCGCCAGCGTTGTAGCCGCCCATGCCGTCGGCCAGGATCATCAGCGCGTTGGCCTCGTCCAGCGCCACCGAGTCTTCATTGTTGTTTCGCGCCCTGCCCGTATCGGTTGCGCTGAAGAACTCGAGAGTCATGGATGCGGGGGTGTTGGCAGGGGCGGTCGGAGTTGCGAATTGTGCCTTGGATCGAAGCGCTCAACCACTGTGCACCTGCACCTGACGCCCGGCGCCCGCTCGCGGCCTGAGCAATTGTCCGCGCCCTGACGCCGGGTTGGCCGGGTCGGCCGGGTTCTACAACAGGCGCTTCAGCAGCTTGGCCATTTCCGACGGGTTGCGCGTGACGGTGAAACCGCATTCCTCCATGACCGCGAGTTTGGCATCGGCCGTGTCGGCGCCGCCCGAGATCAACGCGCCCGCATGGCCCATGCGCTTTCCCGCCGGGGCGGTGACCCCGGCGATGAAGCCAACGACGGGCTTTTTCATGTGGGCCTTGCACCAGCGCGCGGCTTCCGCCTCGTCGGGGCCGCCGATTTCGCCGATCATGATCACGGCGTCGGTGCCTGGGTCGTCGTTGAACAGGCGCATCACATCGATGTGCTTGAGGCCGTTGATCGGGTCGCCGCCGATGCCTACCGCGCTCGACTGGCCGAGGCCGATTTCAGTGAGCTGCGCCACCGCCTCGTAGGTCAGCGTGCCGGAGCGCGATACCACGCCGACCCGTCCGGCCTTGTGGATGTGGCCGGGCATGATGCCGATCTTGATCTGCTCGGGCGTGATCAGCCCCGGGCAATTGGGCCCGAGCAGGAGGGTTTTCTTGGCCCCCGTCGCCTCGCGAGCGCGCATCTTGCTGCGCACCTCGAGCATGTCGCGCACCGGGATGCCTTCCGTGATGCAGATCGCCAGATCGAGCCCGGCCTCTACGGCTTCCAGAATCGCCGCCGCCGCGCCGGCGGGTGGCACGTAGATTACGCTGACCGTCGCGCCGGTCTTGGCTGCCGCGTCCTTGACGCTGGCGAAGATCGGAATGCCTTCGAAATCCTCTCCGGCTTTCTTCGGGTTGACACCGGCGACGAAACAGTTCCTGCCGTTCGCGTAGTCGCGGCACATGCGCGTATGGAACTGGCCCGTCTTGCCCGTGATGCCTTGAGTGATGACCTTGGTGTTCTTGTCGATGAGGATGGACATGGGCGGGTTCCTTGGGCGCGTGCGGGTCAGGTGGCCGGGCGGGGCCCTATCTGTTTCAGCGCGGCCATGACTTTCTCGGCGGCCTCGGCCATCGAGTCGGCACTGATGATGGGTAAGCCGGAACGTTGCAGCAAC
>JANNKM010000377.1:0-10375 GCA_031396305.1 Rhizobacter sp. | reverse complement strand
CGGGCGCAAGGGTGAGATCGAGCGCGGCCACCGCGTCGTCCAGCTGTTCCAGCCGCGTGGCGCCGACGATGGGCGCGGTGACGCCCGGCTGCGCCAGCACCCAGGCCAAGGCCACCTGGGCCCGCGGCTTGTCCAGGCGCGTGGCCACCGCGGTGAGCGCCTGCACCACGCGGCGGTCGGCGTCACCGGTGTGGGCATACAGCGTGCGGCCGAACTCGTCGGTTTCGGTGCGGGCGCTGCTGCTGTCCCAATCCCGCGTGAGGCGCCCGCGCGCCAGCGGGCTCCAGGGGATCACGCCCACGCCCTGGTCGGCGCACAGCGGCAGCATCTCGCGCTCTTCTTCGCGGTAGAGCAGGCTCAGCTCGGGCTGCATGCTGACAAAGCGCGTCCAGCCGTTTTCCTTGGCGACCTGCTGCGCTTTCGCGAACTGCCAGGCGAACATCGACGACGCGCCGAGGTAGCGCGCCTTGCCGGCCTTGACGACGTCGTGCAGCGCCTCCATCGTCTCCTCAATCGGCGTGCGCGGGTCGGTACGGTGGATCTGATACAGGTCCACATAGTCCATGCCCAGGCGTTTCAGGCTCGCGTCGATTTGGTGGAAGATCGCCTTGCGCGACAAGCCGCCGACGTTGTGCGCCTTGCGCGACGTGAAGCGCACCTTGGTCGCGACGACGATTTCGTCGCGCCGCGCGAAATCCTTCAGCGCCCGGCCGACGATTTCTTCCGACGTGCCGTCGGAATAGTTGTTCGCTGTGTCGAAGAAGTTGATTCCGGCATCCACCGCCTGGCGCAGCAGTGGGCGGCTCAACTCTTCAGTCAACGTCCACGGGTGCGCCCCGCGATCCGGCACGCCATACGTCATGCAGCCCAGGCAGATGCGTGAGACGGTCAGGCCCGTGGGCCCGAATCGGGTGTATTGCATGCGCGGCTCCTGATGACAGAGCGCAGCGTAGCAGCCCGGCGCGCAGGGCCTCGCGCGCGATGCGCTCGCCGGGGGCGCGCCAAGCTACTGCCCCGCGGCAGAAGCGGCAGCGTCAATTGCCTTGAGTGATTCGCCGAGCTTGGCTTCGATTTGAGATTTCTGCGCCTGCGCCTGCTGTGCCTGGGTGGCCTGCAAGGCTCCTACCGTGGCGGCGGTTCCCGCCACTTCGGCGCCGCAGCCGCTCAGCAGCACGGCGGCGACGATGCAGATGGTGCGGGGTATCGACATGAGACTCTCCGAGAGCGTGAACGCGCGTCATCCTAGGCCAGTCGGTGCGGCGTTCTCCTGGCACGCTGCCGAGTTCAAGCAACCGCAGCGTGCAGAATTGCACTCGGCCGCGCTTTGCCGGCAAGATTGCCCCCTGCTCAAATCGACCCCTACTTCCAAAGGAAATCCGATGTCCCTGTTCGACATGACCGGCAAGGTCGCCGTCATCACCGGTTCCTCGCGCGGCATCGGCAAGGCGATCGCCGAGGAAATGGCGGTGCACGGCGCCAAGGTGGTGATTTCCAGCCGCAAGCAAGACGCCTGCGACAGCGTGGCTGCGGCGATCAACGCGCGCCACGGCGCGGGAAGCGCGATTTCGGTGCCGGCGAATATCTCATCGAAGGACAGCCTGCAAAACCTGGTCGCCCAGACGCGCCAGGCATTCGGTCGCATCGACGCACTCGTCTGCAACGCTGCGTCCAACCCGTACTACGGGCCGCTCGGCGGCATCAGCGACGACGCATTTCGCAAGGTGCTCGACAACAACATCGTCTCGAACCACTGGTTGATCGGCATGGTCGCACCCGAGATGCTGGAGCGCGGCGACGGCTCGATCACGATCGTCTCGTCGATCGGTGGCCTGAAGGGCTCCACCGTGATCGGTGCCTATTGCATCTCCAAGGCGGCCGACATGGAACTCGCGCGCTGCCTGGCCGATGAATTCGGGCCGCGCGGCGTGCGCGTGAACTGCATCGCGCCGGGGCTGATCCGCACTGACTTCGCAAGAGCGCTGTGGGACAACCCCGACACGCTGAAGCGCTCCAGCGGCGCGGCGTCGCTCAAGCGAATCGGCGAGCCGCATGAGATCGCCGGCGCCGCGGTGTTCCTGGCCTCGAGAGCCGGAGCCTTCACCACCGGGCAGACGATCGTCATCGACGGCGGCGCCACGATCAGCGGGGGCGCATGATGAGCCAGCGCCTGGCAGGAAAAGTGGCCGTCATCACCGGTGCCGGCTCAGGAATCGGCCGCGCCGCGGCGCTGCTGTTCGCCGCTGAAGGCGCACGGCTGGTGCTGGGCGACAAGAGTGCCAGCGTGCACGACACCGCGGCCCAGGTGCTCGCCGCGGGCGGCACGGCGCTGGCGCAGCAGATGGACGCCGGCGTGGAAGCCGACGTGGCGGAGATGGTGGCCACCGCGCTGCGCAGCCACGGGCAACTCGACATCGCATTCGCCAACGCCGGCATCTCGGGCGGCATCGCCGGCATCTTCGACCTCACGCCGCAAGCGTGGACCGAGATCCTCCGCGTCAACCTGATCGGCCCGTGGCTGATGGTCAAGCACGCCGGCAAAGTGATGGCCGATGCGGGGCGCGGCGGCGCCATCGTCTGCACCGCGTCAGTCGCGGGCATTCGCTCCGGTGCCGGCGGGCCGGCGTATTCGGCGTCGAAGGCCGGCGTGATCAACCTCGTGATGGTGGCGGCGCAGCAGTTGAGCGACACGAATGTGCGCGTCAACGCGCTGTGCCCCGGCCTCACGGAAACCGGCATGACGCAGCCGATTTTCGACATCGCCAAGGAGCGCAACGTGACCGACAGGATCGGCCGCCTCAACCCGCTGCGCCGCGCCGCCCAGCCCGAAGAACTGGCGCGCGTGGCGCTGTTTCTTGCGTCCGATGAAGCCAGCTACATCAACGGCCAGGCGATCGCAGTGGACGGTGGTTTGTCCAGCTCGCACCCGGTGACGCGGCAGAGCATGGGCAAGACTGCCGTTTGACGCATTGGCGCGAAGTCCGAATCAACCCGAGGAGCTTGTGTGACGATCCAACTGTTCGCCTTCGACACCCCCAACGGCCGCAAGATCAGCGTCGCCCTCGAGGAGATGGGCCTGCCCTACGAGGTGCACGTGGTCGATATCACGAAGGGCGAGCAGAACGACCCGGCGTTCGTCGCGATCAGCCCGAACCGCAAGATTCCGGCGATCGTCGATACCGACGGCCCTGGCGGCAAGCCGATCAGCGTGTTCGAATCGGGCGCGATTCTGATCTACCTCGGTCAGAAGAGCGGCAAGTTCTGGCCGCGAGACATTTCGGCCCAGGTGCCGGTCCTGGAGTGGTTGATGTTCCAGATGGGCGGGTTTGGCCCCGTGCCCGGGCAGGTGCATCACTTCATCGCGCTCGAGAACGAGCTTGAGCGCCGCTACGGCTTGCAGCGCTTCATGAATGAGACGCGGCGTCTCTACGGCGTGATGGACGAGCGCCTGGCGACGCGCGACTATTTCGCCGGCGACTTGTCGATCGCCGACTTCGCGATTCTCGGCTGGGCCTGGCGCCACCCGCGGCACAAGGTGGATCTGGCCGACTTCCCGAACGTGAAGCGCTGGTACGAGACGCTGATGGCACGGCCGGGTGTGGCGCGCGGAATTGCGGTCGCGTTGCGGCGCGCGGGTTTGCCCTAAGCCCGGTAGACCTGGCGCCGATGACCGACTCGCACGACAACGATCAACACACGTCCATCAAGAATGCGTGCAATGACGCGGTGATCGCCGAGGCGGTATTTCCAGTATTCGCCAAGCACGCTGCCGCGCAAGGCTTCGCCGATCGAGCGTGGGTCGTCGAGCACGGCCAGGCGCTCGCGCAGGAAAGCGACGATGCGCCTTGCGACCGGCGGGTCGAGCTTGCGAAGTTCCTTGGCCGCGGCGGGGTCGAATTCAACGGTCCACGCCAAGCTGCGCCTCCACGGCGTCGAGCGACAGGGTGGCGGTCTTGCCCTTTTCGATCAGCGCGTAGCGCTTCTGCGCGAGGTAGAGGTCTTCCAGGTCGTCGATGTACTCGATGATCGCCTCGCGCGCGTAATAGCTCTTGGTCCGCCCGGTTTTCTTGGCGAGCGCGTCGAGGCGGGCTTCCAGTTCTTCCGGCAGGCGCAGGGCAAGCATGTTGAATCCCGGGGTGCTATACGTGTATGGCGCCTATTGTAGGCACGAAGTGAAGCGCCGACGGTCGTGCCGCCCAAGTGCGGTTCGGCGAGCGCGGCCATGACCGGCCGTGACCCCGTGACCGCAACTTGCGCGCCACAGCCACCAGTAGACCGATCACTGTTCGCGCAGCCCAGCCTTGCGCAGGCCGGGCTCCCAGTACTTCTCGTACTGCTCCCATTGTTTCGGCGCGTCGGCCTTGATCTTGCGTGATGCCTTGAATGTGGCGATCGTCAACTTCGGTTGGCGCGAGATCGCTTTGTCTCGCGCTGCTGCGGCCCTGCTCAAGTCGCCCTGTTGAGCGTAGGCGGCAGCGAGTGCGATGTGCACCATCCAGTGCGGATCCTCGCTGGCCGACCGTTCGCACGCGGCGATCGCTTTGGTGAATTGTCCCAGCAGAACATACGCCTCGCAATTCGCCAGATCAGCGAATGCGATCTCGGCCGGATCGAGCTCGACCAGCCTGGCCGTCAATGGGAACACTTCGTCGGGCTGTCCGCTCCAACCATGAGGAAAGCACGCAAGCCCTGCTCGTCGTCCGCGCGGCCGCCAGGCGCGGACTTGAACGGCAAGATGCTCGCCGACATTGGGAGAACTTGCCCAGCGTCCTTGCTGGTCCGGTTCATCTTCAGGAAACCCGCAACTCCGCCGGCAAGCGCCACCACCAGCACCGCCGCGGCCACTCTGGGCCAAGTCAAGACGCGCAAGACTTTCCCGCGCGCGCCTGGCTGAAGTGTCGAGGGCCCCGCCCTAACTTCCCCACCCGCGTGCGCCCGGACCGCATAAGCATGGACCGGATCGGCGATGTTCTTCACCAATTGGTCGCCGAGATCCTCGAACACCGCCGCGATGCGATTTCGAACCGCGCCATGGATGGCATCGGAGACCGTGATGCCGCCGGGCTGCGCCAAAGACTCGAGGCGCGCGGCGATGTTGACGCCGTCGCCGTAGACCGTGCCGTCGGCCTTCTCGATCACGTCGCCCATATGCACGCCGATGCGAAAACGCATGCGACGATCGGGGGGAACGCCCGCCACCCGCGCCTCGAGCGCCTGTTGGACCGCGATCGCCGAAGTCACTGCGCCAGCGGCGGTTTCGAACACCGCGAGGACGGAATCGCCCGCGGTGTCGATTACCCGCCCGTCATGCGCCTCGATCGTCGATCGGAAGACGCTCCGCGCTGCGTCGAGCGCTGCGACCGTGGCTTGTTCGTCTTGCGCCATCAGGCGCGAGTAACCCACCGCGTCGGCGGCGAGAATCGCGGCGAGTCGTCTACGCTGGCCAGGCGGTTCGCTCATGGGCTGCACCGACATTGAGCCGATTGTGAACCGGGCCGCAAGGGCTCTCAACCGTCACAGAAGGCAACGGGGCGGAACGCTGCGTGGGGAGTCATGGCGAAACCTGACGCCGGCGCTTCGGCTTGGGCTTGGCGACGCGCGTCTTCTCGAAGTGCAGCCGCTCGATGCGCACGCGCAATTGATCTTCCGCGAGCCTGATCCCCAGCGCGCGCAGGCACTGGCGCAGCCGCCCTTCGCGATCCAGCAGGTGGGCCCTGGCCTTCGCAAGGTCGGTGACGACGCTCTCGCCGTAGGCGCGCTTCGCCTTGGCCAGCGCCGCGGCAGGCAGCACCCCTTCGTAGGCGAGCATCGCCAGGTCGATCAGGTCGCGGCTTTGCACGGCGTCGTCGGCCCAGCGATCCGAATTGGCCATCAGCTTCGTCGCCACCATGTCCTCGCGCGTCAACGTCCACACGCCTTCGATCCGGTCCGCCGGGCCGGGATCGGCGAGCGCGATCCGGCCCTCGAACACGATCTCGAACTTGACCGGCGCGGCATCGACGCCGAAGGCCCAGCGCATGCCGTACTGGTCGATGCGTGGTTCGCGCAGCAGCGCGAGCGGCGTGCGCAGCAGTGCGTCGGCACCCCCGCGGCTCACGAGCGAGCGCAACTCGCGGTAGCCGTCGACCGACGAGCAGATGAAATCGACGTCGACCGACTCGCGATACTCGCCATGCGCCAGTGCAATCGCCGTTCCGCCACCGAACAGGCAGCGGCGTTTGAGCAGCAACGGTGCGTCGAGCGCTTCGAGCACGCGCGCGATGCGCTTGTGATGCGGGCGATCAAACAAGCAGCACTCCCTTGCCGACGGTCGCGGTGAGCTTGTCCAGGAGCGCACGCTCCTGCGGATCCATCGCCGCGCGATCGACATGGCGCCAATTGCGCTCGTACAGCGCCAAGGCCTCCTGCGGCGCGAGGGTCGTCGCGCCGGGTGCGAGATGCCAGGCGAGTTGGCGCAGCTGCGCGTAACGATCAAGACGGATTCGCCGCGCAAGCCGCGGCACCGGCGCGGCGCGGCGCGGCTGCGGTGCCACGGACGGTGCCACGGGCGGTGCGGCTCGGGACTGCTCGGCTCGGGACTGCGCCGCCCGGGGCCGCACGCCTCGGCTCTCCGCCGCCCAGGACTGCGGCTGCGCCGGACGGGCCGCGCGGCGCGCCGGTAGCCGCGCGTCTTGCAGCTCGCGGCCGAGCTTGTCGTCGCGCGCGCGAGCCAGGCCAGGTCGCCGGCCAGCCCGAGCACGCCCATCACTTTGCTCACCGTTCCGAGCGTCACCGCCGGTTCTCCGCGTTCGACGCGGTGCAGCGTGACGCGCGTGATTCCCGCCGCGGCGGCCACTGCGCTCGCCGTCAGCGCGCGGCGCAAGCGCGCCTTGCGCAAGCGCTCGCCGAGCTCGGTGAGGGCGCTGGCGTCGGCGGGAGGCAGGGGCGATGGTCGAGCCGGCATGTATCGCATGATATACAAAGCGGCGCCTATTGCCATTTATGCTTTACATCGAAAGGGGGACCGGTGAATCTTGCGCAAGTCCGCGGCCGAAAGCGGGGTGCGGACGCGCAGCTCACCCGTGCGAACAACCCACGAGATTCGAATTGCTGATCAACTTGCGCACCGCGAAGGCACTCGGCCTGACCGTCCCGCAGTCGCTGCTGCTGCGCGCGACGGAAGTCATCTCGTAGGCCGTTGGCCGCAGGAAAGCGGCAGCGCTCACCCAGTGCCCGACGGCAGCGTGTGGGTCGTCGATTCGGGCAATGACCGCGTGCAAGTGTTCGACGCCGACCTCAGACACCGCGCCACGTTCGGC
The DNA here is from genome assembly GCA_031396305.1 of Rhizobacter sp. Classification (GTDB taxonomy): domain Bacteria; phylum Pseudomonadota; class Gammaproteobacteria; order Burkholderiales; family Burkholderiaceae_C; genus JAEMQF01. The sequence goes on along the minus strand of JANNKM010000377.1, from coordinate 3,080 downwards.
GCGGTGCTCGGGTTGAAGGGACCGAAGTACGTCGCGTTCGACGGCGATCGCGCGTGGCTTGCCGATGAAGACAACCACCGGATCGTGTTGCACGACCGCAGCCACCGCGCGATCGGCGTGCGCGGCACGGGCAGGCGCGGGCGCAGCGCCGGCGAGTTCTACAAGCCCGAGGCGGTTCTCGCGCGCGCGCCGTACGTGTGGGGGAATCGACACCTACAACGACCGGGTGCTGTTGTTGCGGGTCGAGTAGACGAGTAGGGGTGCGGTTCGTGAAATTCATCGGCACGCACAAGGTGGACGACTTTCAAGCGCATTCGCTTCCAGGCGCCGTGCAATCACTTGCCAAATTTTGCCAAGGGGCCTAAGCTTCCACCATGAGCACGATGAACATCTCCTTGCCCGACAGCCTCAAGGCGTTCGTGGACGAACAGGTCAGTGACCGCGGCTACGGCACCAGCAGCGAGTACGTGCGCGAACTCATCCGGCACGATCAGGACCGGGCGCAACTGCGCAGCCTGCTGCTCGCCGGCGCTGCGTTTTCGCCTCGAGCGCCGGCGAACGAGGCCTACTTCGACGGCATGCGCAAACGGGTGCGCAGTTCGATCAAGACTCGGCGCAAGCGCTGAAGCCGGCGATGAAGGCCAAGCCCGTCGTTCCGCGTGAGCAGGCCCACCGGGACGTCGAGGAGGCGGTCGCGCACTACGTGGCTGAAGATGTCGAGTCGGCTGCGCTCGGCTTCATCGATGCCTTGGAGCAAGCCTACGCTCATATCGGCCGCCGCCCGGCCACCGGGTCACCGCGCTACGCGCATGAGTTGAACTTGCCGGGGCTGCGCTTCTGGCAACTGACGCGCTACCCCTATCTCGTCTTCTACGTCGAGCACCCCGACCACGTCGATGTCTGGCGCGTGTTGCACGGACAGAGGGATATCCCGGCATGGATGCAAGACCCGGAACGGTCGTGACAGGCGGTCGCCGATCGTCCACACGTCAACCTGGGTAACATGGCGGCGCTCCTCGTGCGGATCCAATCCAACGATCAAGCCGCTGATGGATGCACGTCATTGCCTCGATTGGAGGTGGCCATGCCCAGCAAGAACACGATTTGCCTCTGGTACGACGGCACCGCCCTGGATGCCGCACGCTTCTATGCCGCAACCTTCCCGGACAGTGCAGTGGGCACCATCCTTCGTGCACCCGGCGACTACCCTTCCGGCAAGCAGGGCGATATCCTGACGGTCGAGTTCACTGTCATGGGCACTGCGTGCCTCGGATTGAACGGCGGCCCGGCCTTCAAGCACACGGAAGCTTTTTCGTTCCAGGTTGCGACCGACGACCAGGCCGAGACCGACCGCTTGTGGAACGCCATCGTCGGCAACGGCGGCCAGGAAAGTGCGTGCGGCTGGTGCAAAGACAAGTGGGGACTGTCTTGGCAGATCACCCCACGCGCCCTGATCGCCGCGATCGCGGACCCCGATCGCGCGGCGGCCAAGCGCGCCTTCGAAGCGATGATGCAGATGAGAAAGATCGACATCGCCGCCATCGAAGCGGCTCGGCGCGGCTGAATCGCCTGTGAACATGAGCGTCAATCTCACGCCGTAACTCGAAGAACTGGTGCGATCCAAAGTGGCCTCGGGCCTGTATACGTCCGCCAGGGCTTGCGAAGGTAGGGCTAGGTGGAGGCGATGTCACGGCGCCTCAAAGCGATGGGCGCGCCCGGCTACGAAAACGACTTCAAGCTGGCACTCCATCCGAATCGTCTTGAGCAGCCCATCAAGCGGCATAGGCCGACAAACTACTTCGTCAACTCCATGTCTGACCTGTTCCATGAGCGCGTAGAGAGTGCCCTCCGAACGTATGGCTCGGCGTCTCAGTGGAGAACCGCGAGCATGGCGCACCACGCATCGCGCACCTGCCCCGGGTCAACGCGGTGGTGCGGACCGGCAACTGCCTATTGAAGGCAATTTCAAAGAACTGTGGGCGGGGTGGTAGCTGCCTACACCTATTGGGCGGTGAAGACTGATTACAGACGGTCAGCTATCGCCTGTTGAACGTACGCGACAGCCGAAAGCGGACACTTGAGCGGGACTCAACTTTTCTCGACGCTGCGACCATGACTCCTACGCTTGCACAGACCATGAACCGCTTGCTCCGCTGGCTGCTGTTGCTGGGCGCAGTCGCCGCGATGGTTGTTCAGGGCACGTACTGGTACAAGTTCGCGTACCTCCCGGGAGCATGGTTCACGCTGTCGACCGACCCTGCTGTTTGGGGTCAGTACGGCGACTACATCGGTGGAATACTGAACCCGATCTTCTCGTCCCTGGCCTTCAGCGGGCTGGTGATCACCATCGTCTTGCAGGCTCGGCAGATCGACGAGGTGAGGAAGCAGGCGAACCTTGAAGAAATGCAGCGTGTGCAGTCCACCATTGCGGCTCGGATCGACCTCTTGTTGGCGTCGAACATCATCGTGAACACCCAAGAGGGTCAGAACCTGACGCGGTTCGCCTCCAACCCGCTGACGGTGTTTAAAATGATTTCTTCCCTCGGCACAATGGCCCTGTGGGAACCGTCCGAGGACGACACGAACTGGTTGAAGTGGTTGTGGGATGACGTGACTGCCGATGGCCTGAGGCGCGCACTCGACGCGCAGACGATTCCACTTCGACTGGAGTTCGAGGCATTGAGTTTTATGCTGATGAAGTATCAACAGGCTCAGGGCGCGGCCGTAGTGATCGAGTTCTACAAGTACAGGTACTCGGCGGTCTTGACCTGGCTGGACGCGCTTGGGATGCTCAAGGTGCATCACAAAGTGCAAGAGTTCTTCAAGCCGAAGGAGCACAGGCCGCACATGAAGCCGGAGACGAAGTGATGTTCAACGTCCTGATCGATACATGTGTCTGGCTCGACCTCGCTGACAAACCACAGCAGAAGGCCCTGATGTCTCCCCTTGAAGGTCTGTTGTCGTACGGCGGCATCAATATCCTTGTTCCACGGATCGTTCTTGAAGAGTTCAAGCGAAATCGGTCCCGCGTCGCCGAGAAGAGCACCAAGAGCCTGAGCACGCATATCAACCTCGTCAAG
>JANNKM010000253.1:0-3160 GCA_031396305.1 Rhizobacter sp. | reverse complement strand
CGGCAACACCACCAAGGCGGTGACCAAGGGCTACGCCATCGGCTCGGCCGGCCTGGCCGCGCTGGTGCTGTTTGCCGACTACACACACAAGCTCGAAGCCTACGGCGCCCACATCAGCTTCGACCTGAGCGATCCCAAGGTCATCGTCGGCCTGTTCATCGGCGGCCTGATTCCCTACCTGTTCGGCGCGATGGCGATGGAAGCCGTGGGCCGCGCTGCCGGCCGCGTCGTCGTTGAAGTGCGGCGCCAGGTCCGCGAGATCAAGGGCATCATGGAAGGCACAGCCAAGCCCGAGTACGGCAAGGCAGTGGACATGCTGACCTCCGCGGCGATCAAGGAAATGATCGTCCCGAGCCTGCTGCCCGTGGTCGTGCCGATCCTGGTCGGCCTTTTGCTCGGCCCGGCGGCGCTGGGCGGCCTGTTGATGGGCACCATCGTCACCGGTCTGTTCGTCGCCATCTCCATGTGCACCGGTGGCGGCGCCTGGGACAACGCGAAGAAGTACATCGAAGACGGCCACCACGGCGGCAAGGGCAGCGAGACGCACAAGGCCGCTGTCACCGGTGATACGGTGGGCGACCCCTACAAAGACACGGCCGGCCCGGCAGTGAATCCGCTCATCAAGATCATCAACATCGTGGCGCTGCTGATCGTGCCGCTGCTGCCGGTTTCGGCATCGACCGACAAGGCGGCGTCGCATGTGCCTGCCGTGGCCGCACCTGCGCCCAAGGCTGTCAGCGCTGCCGTTGCGCCGGCCGCGAGCCCGGTGGCCGCGACGGCGGCGCCTGCGGCGGCGCCGGCTGCGAGCAAGTAGGCGCCAGGCCGGCCAGCGCGTCAGCGCACTGCCAGGGGCCCGGTCTCGCAAGAGACCGGGCCCTTGTTTCTTCCGCGCCCGACAATCCCGGCATGGCAACCTCACCACCCACTCGCGCGCACGGCCAGGTGATCGCCTTGCTCGGTGCCGAAAGCACGGGCAAGACGACGCTCGCGCGCGAGCTGCGCGACGCACTGGCCCAAGACGGCCACAGCGTGGTCTCGGTCGCCGAACATCTGCGCGAGTTTTGTGATCGTCACGGCCGCACGCCGCGGCGCGAGGAGCAACTCGCAATCGCCAACGAGCAAACGCAGCGCATCGGCTGGGCTGCCGCTGAGCACGCCTTCGTCATCGCCGACACGACCGCACTCACGCTTGCTGTGTACAGCGATTTCATCTTTGGTGATCGCGCGCTTTACGCATCAGCGCTCGGTGCCCAAACAGGCTACGCCTTGACCCTGCTGGCCGCGCCCGACATTGCCTGGCAGGCCGACGGCCAGCAACGCGATGGCGCCCATGTTCGCGAGCCCGTAGACGCCCTGCTGCGCGCCGCACTGAGTCAGGCGCAGCTGCCGTTTTCGGTGGTTTACGGCAGCGGCCCCGCGCGCCTGCAAAACGCCCTGGCGGCGGTGCGCTCTGCATTCAAGCTCGAGACGGCGCAAGCAACGCCCGTATCGGCGCCGCGCTGGCAGTGGGTGTGTGAACGCTGCGGCGACCCGCACTGCGAGCGCCTGCTGCTGCCTGGTGCGTAGCCTCAGGCTTCCACGTTGCAGCGATCGGGACAGGTCACTTGTTGGCCCGTTGTCACCGCGCCGAGGGCAGCCCGCTCAAAGCGTCATTCTTTTCGCGCGCCGCGGGTCGCAGGAAACGCGGCCGAGCGCCCGCTAGGGTTCAGGCATTCAGTTGATCGCCGCAGTCGGTGGGATCTGATCGCGCGGTGGTGTGAACAACTCGCCCACGTCCACCGAGTCGAAACGAAATTGCCTTGCGCAGAATTCGCAAGCCACTTCGACCCGGCCCTGCTCGGCCAGGATGTCGTCGACTTCGCAGCGCCCCAGGCCCTGCATCATGCGCCCGACGCGGTCGCGCGAACAGCGACACTCGAAACGTGGCGCCGCACCTTCCGAGGCGAAGCGCCGCAGCGGCTCTTCCCAGTACAGGCGTCGCAACAGCGTTGGCGTGTCCAGGCTGAGCAACTCGGAACGCGTCAGCGTGGCCGTCAGATGCGCGATGCGGTTGAACGCCTCGCCGCTTGCCATGTCGTCCACGCCGACTGATCGGCCCAGATTGGCCGCGCCCTCAACCGGGAGGTGCTGGATCAGCAATCCCACGGCGAGGTTGACATCCGCGGCGAGCATGAGGCGCGTCTCCAACTGCTCGGACTGGCGCATGTAATGTTCCAGCACGCTGCCCACGTTGGGATACGCCTGGTGGTGCGCGTCGCTCAACGCCACCACGCCTTGATAGGGCTGCCGGCCCGACTGCCCGGCGCCCGGGTCGAGCGTGATGGCGCAACGCCCGGCGCCATGGCGGTTCACAACCTGCACAAAGCCGTCTTGCGGCGCGACGCTGCCGACCACTTTGGCGGTCGAGCGAAACGACAGGTCGGCCTGCACTTCGGCCACCGCAAGCTTGACCGGCCCGTCGCCGAACACCTGCAGGATCAGCGCACCGTCGAACCTGATGTTGGCCTGCATGAGCACGGCTGCGACTGTCAACTCACCCATCAGATCGCGCACCGGCGCGGGCCACGCTTGGCCCGCGTCGCCACGGCGCCGGAGCAGCTCGCGCCAGTCAGCGGTCAGGCGCACCAGGTGCCCGCGCACCGGCAAGCCGTCGAAGATGAATTTTTGGAGTTCACTCATGCGTGCCAGCCCGCAACGTCGATGCGGCGCAGTCCGCTGCGAAAGCGCCGCGCATTGCCGACGTAATGGTCGGCAATGCGCCACAGATTCGCGATCTGTGGCTCAGTCAGCATGCGCACCACCTTCGCCGGGCTGCCCAGAATCATCGAGCCGTCGGGGAACTCCTTACCTTCCGTGACCAGGGCGCCCGCACCGACAAGGCAGTTCTTGCCGATGCGCGCGTTGTTCAGGACCACCGCCTGTATGCCCACCAGCGAACCTCCACCGATGGTGCAGCCGTGCAGCATCACCTGGTGGCCGATGGTCACGTTGTCGCCGATTACCAGCGGCACGCCGAAGTCGGCATGCAGCACCGACAGGTCCTGCACGTTGCTGTTGCGGCCAATGCGGATCTTCTCGACGTCGCCGCGGATCACGGTGCCGTACCAGACGCTGGCGTTCTCGCCCAGTTCCACCTGCCCTATCACCTGGGCGCTGTCGG
>JANNKM010000109.1:0-5264 GCA_031396305.1 Rhizobacter sp. | reverse complement strand
AGGAACTCGTACACACACTTAGTAAGTCGTGCTAACGACTTAGTAACTCGTTACTGAGCCCCTTTCCAGACCCAACGCGGGCCCGACCCAAAGCCCGGCGGGCTCCTCGGCAGGCTCCTAGAATCGCGCCAGGCTTCCCGGAGATTCGCAACATGGCTACCACCATCAAGGGCCCCGGCATCTACCTCGCCCAGTTCGCCGGCGACGCGGCGCCGTTCAACTCCTGGGACGCAATCACGAAATGGGCCGCGGGCCACGGCTTCAAGGGCGTGCAGTTGCCGTCATGGGACGCGCGCCTCATCGACCTGAAGAAGGCCGCGTCGTCGAAGGCCTACTGCGACGACCTCGCGGGCGTGGCGCGCGCCAACGGCGTCGAGATCACGGAACTGGGCACGCACTTGCAAGGCCAGTTGGTCGCCGTGCACCCGGCGTATGACGAAGCCTTCGACGCCTTCGCCCCCGAAGCGGTGAAGGGCAAGCCGAAGGAGCGCCAGCAGTGGGCGGTGCAGCAGATGCTGTGGTCGGCGCAGGCATCCCGACACCTCGGCTTGAAGTCGAACGTCAGCTTTCCCGGCGCGCTGGCATGGCCCTACCTGTACCCCTGGCCGCAGCGCCCGGCAGGGCTGATAGAAGGCGCCTTCGACGAACTCGCCAAGCGCTGGCTGCCGATCTTCAACGCCTTCGACGACGCGGGCTGCAGCGTCGCCTTCGAGCTGCACCCGGGCGAAGACCTGTTCGACGGCGTGACCTTCGAGATGTTCCTGGAGCGCGTGAACAACCACCCGCGCTGCTGCATCAACTACGACCCCTCGCACTTCCTGCTGCAGCAGCTCGACTACCTGGAGTTCATCGACATCTATCACGAGCGCATCACGTCGGTGCACGTCAAGGACGCCGAGTTCCGGCCCAATGGCAGGCAAGGTGTGTACTCGGGCTACCAGCCTTGGCTGCAGCGCGCCGGACGCTTCCGGTCGCTGGGCGATGGGCAGATCGACTTTCGCGCGATCTTCTCGAAGTTCGCGCAATACAACTACGACAGTTGGGCGGTGCTGGAATGGGAGTGCTGCCTGAAGCACCCGGAGCAGGGTGCGGCCGAGGGTGCGGCGTTCATCCGCGACCACATCATCCGCGTCACCGAAAAAGCCTTCGATGACTTTGCTGGCGCGAAGAGCGACCCGAAGCAAGTCCAGCGCATGCTGGGTCTTTGATCCGGCGCGTCGCGATGGCGATCGAAACAAAGCCCCGCGCCAGCGCCGCGCGCCGCATCCGGCTGGGCATGGTAGGTGGTGGCGAAGGCGCATTCATCGGCGCGGTGCATCGCATCGCTGCGCGCCTCGATGATCACTATGAACTGATCGCCGGCGCGTTGGCGTCGAGCCAGGACAAGGCGCTGCGTTCCGGCCGCGCGCTGGGCCTCGCCGAGGACCGCATCTACGCCGATTACGCAGCGATGGCGCATGCCGAAAGCCAACGCGCCGACGCCATCGAGGCTGTCGCCATCGTCACGCCGAACCACCTGCACGCACCGGTGGCGACCGCCTTTCTCAAGGCCGGCATGCATGTCATCTGCGACAAGCCGCTCGCCACCAGCGTCAAGGACGCGCGGCGCCTGCAAGCGCTCGCGCTCAAGCACGACCGCATCTTTGCCGTGACCTACAACTACACCGGCTACCCGATGGTGCGCCAGGCGCGGCAGATGGTGCGGGATGGGCGTCTGGGCACGATTCGCGTCGTGCAGGTGGAGTATGCGCAAGACTGGTTGACTGAGCGGTTGGAGAAGTCCGGTCAAAAGCAGGCCGACTGGCGCACCGACCCGGCACGCTCGGGAGCCGGTGGTTGCATCGGCGACATCGGCTCGCATGCATTTCAGCTCGCCGAATACATCAGCGGGCTCGCGGCCACGCAGCTGTGCGCTGAACTCAGCACTTTCGTCGCCGGCCGGCGCCTGGACGACAACGCCCAGGTGATGTTGCGCTACCCGGGCGGCGCGCGCGGTGCGCTGTGGGCGAGCCAGGTCGCGCCGGGCAATGAGAACAACCTGCGAATTCGCATCTACGGCAGCCAGGGCGGGCTCGAATGGCGCCAGGAGCAACCGAACCAGCTGCACTGGTCGCCGTTCGGTGAGCCCACGCAAATCATCGCGCGCGCCGGCGCCGCGGCGAACAGCGCCGCGGCGCGGATCACGCGAATTCCGGCCGGGCACCCGGAAGGCTATCTCGAAGCGTTTGCGACGCTGTATGGCGAGATCGCGCAGGCGATTCGCGCGGCGCGGCAGCCCGGCCGACGTGGTGCGCCCAAGGTGGACAAGGCGTCGCATTTCCCGACCGTGGTTGACGGCATCAAAGGCGTGGCGTTCATCAAGGCGGTGGTGGCCTCGTCGGCCAAGGGCGGGCGCTGGGTGAGCCTTTGAAGCCGGGCTCGTCGTTCCCGTTGGTGCAGCCACCGGAAGGCTGGGATGCCCTGCTCGCCGAAGACGCGGTGCTGGCTGCCGGCGTGGCGACGATTGCGCAGCGCCACGGCCTGCGCGGCGCGACAGTGCACCGCTACGACAGCGGCTCGCTGCCGGTGTACGCGCTGGGCGAGCGCCACGTGCTCAAGCTCTTCCCGCCCGACCAGGCCGAGTTTGCAAGCGTCGAGGCGATGGTGCTGGCGTTTGTTGCCGGCAAGCTGCCCATGCCCACGCCGCAGGTCGCGGCGAGCGGCATGCTCGACGGCTGGTCTTACATCGTCATGACGCAACTGCGCGGCCAGCGCGCGGTGCAGGTGTGGCCGGCGCTGTCGATCGACGAGCGCGACCGGCTCGCCGACGACCTCGGCCACGGCCTGGCGGCACTGCATCGCCTGGACGCGGCGGCGCTCGTGCCGTTGGCGCCGCACTGGGATGAATTCATTCCCGCGCAAACCGCGAGTGCGGTCGAGCGCCAGCGCAAACGCGGCCTCGCGTCGCACTGGGTGGCGCAAATCCCGGCGTTTCTGCAGGCCTGGCAGCCCGCTGCCGACGCCCCAAAAGTCTTGCTGCACACCGAAGTGATGCGCGAGCACTTGATGGTCGAACGCGGGCCACGCGGCTGCCAGCTCAGCGGCCTGTTCGATTTCGAGCCCGCGATGCTGGGCGACCCCGCTTACGAATTTGCATCGGTGGGCCTGTTCGTGGCGTGCGGCGACGCACGCCTGCTGCGCCGCATCCTGCTCGCCTATGGTTGGGCCGACTCCGCATTGAACCCCGCACTGGCATGCCGCTTCATGGCCCACGCCCTCCTGCACCGCTACAGCAACCTGCCTTGGTACATGGAAAGGCTGCCGCCGCAGGGCGCGACGACGCTGGAAGCGCTGGCGCAGCGCTGGTGGGCGCTGGTGCTGTAAGCACCTGGCGCAGGGCCCGATGGTCTGCAACGAGCCTTGCAACAGGTCAGGAGCCTTCAGCTGCGCGGCGGCGTTGGCCTCGGTCCTTGTTCAACATCGACGTTCGCCGCCAGCGCCTGCTGGCGCAACACTTCGACGGCGGCGATGCGCTCTTGCACCGTGCGCGTCAGCCAATAGGCGCGATCCTGCGCAACAGCCTTGAGCGTGGTTCGTTGGATCACCTTTTGCATGGCCGCCCACGATATCGCCATCGGCCCTCATGCGCGTCAACCTCGAGCCAGCGCAGCGGATCGGTGCGCCCAGTTCTCCTGTTAAACCCTGATTGATTTATTTATTGATGTCTTGATACTTCGTCGGCCGATCGATCCGACACATGTCGTCCACCGCCACCATTGCCGACATCGCCGCGCGTGCCGGCGTCGGCACGGCCACGGTCGATCGGGTGCTGAACAAGCGCCCCGGCGTCAACGCCGACACGGTGCAGCGTGTCATGCAGGTCATGGCCGAGCTCGGCGCGCCGCCGCTGCGTGGCCGCCCCCGGCGCGACCAGAACTTGCGTTTCAGCTATGTGCTGCCCGACGACGCCACGCCGTTCGCCGACCTGGTGGAGCGCCAGATCGCGCAGTCGGCGGGCGACTTCCGGCACCAGCACATCACCGAGGTCACGCACCGGCTCGACGCGAGTGACGGCGCCCAGTTCGCCGCCGGCCTGTCGCAGTTGGCCGACTGCGAAGGCATCGCGCTGATGGCGCCTGACCTGCCGCCCGTGAAGCTGGCGATCAACGAGCTCGTGCGCTCCGGCGTTCACGTCGTGACGCTGTTTTCCGACGTCGCCGGCTCGATGCGCGAAACCCATGTCGGCGCCGACAACCGCGCCGCCGGCCGCACCGCCGGCTTGCTGCTCGCGCGAATGGCGGGGGCCGGGCGCGACACGCTGCTGCTGACCTCGCAGGCGACGCGCCTGTCGGCCGAGATCGAGCGGCGCATCGGCTTTGCGCAGGTGCTCGAGGAGCGCTTCCCCAAACTCCAGCTGCTGCGCGTGCCCGACCTGCCGCCGAGCGACGACGCGGCCGGCCGCGCGCTGACACGCTTTCTCAAGAAGGGCGTGGACCCGGCCAAGGTGGCGGGCCTGTACAACGTGGGCTGCGGCAGCGCCGGCCTAGCGCGCGCGCTGGCCGGCGCCGGCCTGGGTGGCCTAGCCGGCATGGTGGCGCACGACCTCACCGACGAACACCGCACGCTGCTCAGCGGCGGCGGATTTGCCTACTTGCTGACGCAGGACATCCACTACTGCGTCGGAGTGGCAGCGCGCGTGCTGCGTGCGCTGTGCGAGAACGTGCGTGGCGCACTCAACGTGGTGCAGCCGCGCGTGGAAATCCTGACGGCCGAGAACCTGCACTAGCGGAGCTTGTCAGCCGGCAGATTGTGTGCCCCTGTCCTCAACCCTAGGAGACGAGATGAAAGCATTCTTGAAGAAGCTGCCCGCCATCGTGGCGGCGGCAGCTGCCGGTGTTCTGGCGCTGGGTGGCACCGCTGCACAGGCGCAAGGCAAGACGATCACGCTGTGCTGGGCCGCTTGGGATCCGGCCAACGCGCTGGTCGAGCTGAGCAAAGACTTCACCGCGCAGACCAAGGTGAACATGAAATTCGAGTTCGTGCCCTGGCCGAACTTCGCCGACCGCATGCTGAACGAGTTGAACTCGAAGGGCAAACTCTGCGACCTGATCATCGGCGACAGCCAGTGGATCGGCGGCTCGGCCGAGAGCGGCCACTACGTCAAGCTCAACGACTTCTTCGCCAAGGAAGGCATCAAGATCAGCGACTTTGCACCCGCTACCGTGACGGGTTATGCCGAGTGGCCGAAGGGCACGCCGAACTACTGGGCGCTGCCGGCGATGGGC
>JANNKM010000224.1:0-7778 GCA_031396305.1 Rhizobacter sp. | reverse complement strand
GGTCCTCCGACACCCTGCGCTGCTGACGCCGCTGCTCACGTTGATGGGTCTGGCGTGCGACGACGCAGCTACGGTCGGGCTCGACGCGGTGCAGCGGCAGGACCCCGACCCAGCCTGGGCGGCGCCGTGCGCCTACTCCAGCGCCCTTGGGTACCCCGGCGCGGGTGCGATTCATATCTTCACAGGCTCTGAGGTGCGCCATGCTCAACATTGAAGCCATTCACGTCGCGATCCAGTCGGTGCAGGTGCTGCGCGGCCTGACGCTGTCGGTCGCGCCAGGCCGCATGGTCGGCCTGGTGGGACGCAACGGCGCGGGCAAGACGACGCTGATCCGCAGTGTGATGGGGCACTTGAAGCCGAGCCAGGGCCGAATCACTTTTGACGGCCAAGACCTGGCGCAACTGCCGCGCCACGCACGCGCGGCGCTCGGCATCGGCTACATGCCCGAAGACCGCGGCCTCGTGCCCGAGTTGACCGTCGAAGAAAATATCCTCGTTCCGGTGTGGGCGTCGAAAGCCTTGCAGCCCGACGCGCGCCTCGGATTCGTCTACGGCGTCTTGCCCGAACTCAAAGAGATGCGCGAGCGCCGTGCGCTGCTGCTCTCGGGCGGTCAGCAAAAACTCGTCGCGCTGGCACGCGCGCTGGCGGTGGGCACGAAGCTGCTGCTGCTGGACGAGCCCTTCGAGGGCGTGGCGCCCGCATTGTCGAGCCGCCTGGCCGATGTGATCGGCAGCCTGCGCGGCGGCCAGATGGCGGTGCTGATGGCTCAGTCCGACCTGAACCACTCGCGCGACCTGATCGACACCGAATTCACAATCGAGCGCGGCGCGAACCAGGTGAGCGCCGCCCCAGCGTAAATCATGAATCCGTGGCAGGGCTATCCCATCCCTGCGACGCGCGTCGAGGCGCCGCAGGCCGACCGCTTGGTGCGCGCTTTTGCGCGGCGCCCGCCCAGCGTTCACGCGATGCTGGCAGGTGCGGTGGCGGCGCGGCCCGGGCACGAAGCATTGGTCTGCGAAGGCCGGCGCTGGAGCTATGTGGAGCTCGATGCGCAGGCCTCACGCATCGCCGCCGGCTTGGCCGCTCGCGGCGTCGCGGCGGGGGACCGGGTGGCGCTGTTCATCTCAAACCGCCCCGAGTTCGTGTTCGTCTTGTTCGCCGTGCAGCGCCTGGGCGCGATCGCGGTGCCGATCGGCGTGCGCGAAGCGCGCGCAGGCCTGGCCTACATGCTCAACCAATGCACCGCGAAGGCCATCGTGTTCGACGCCGAACTTGCGCCGCGCGTTCCCGACACCGCCGAGGTGCCGACACTCGCGCTGCGCATCGCGGTCGGAACGGCCAGCGGTGCCGAGTCGCTGGCCGACGTTGCCACGGCGGCGGGCGGCACCGCGAGCCCGTCGCAGGTCGATGAACACGCCGTCGCCGTGATCCTCTACACCTCGGGCACGACCGGCAACCCCAAGGGCGCGATGCTGACGCACTTCAACCTCGCGCACTCGGTGCTGCACTACCAGGCGTGCATGAAGCTGAGCGGCGCCGACCGCTCCGCCTTGGCGGTGCCGGCGAGCCACGTGACGGGATTGGTCGCGATCACTCTGGCGATGCTGAACGTGGGCGGCACGGTGGTCATCGTTCCCACATTCAAGGCGCCCGACTTCGTGGCGTTGATGGAGCGCGAACGCATCAGCCACACGCTGATGGTGCCGGCGATGTACACGCTGTGCCTGATGACGCCCGAATTCGCGCAGCGCGACTTGAAGAACTGGCGCATCGGCGGCTACGGCGGCGCGCCGATGCCGGTGGCCACGATCGACGCCTTGGCGCAGGCGCTGCCCGAACTGGTGTTGCTCAACGCCTACGGCGCGACGGAAACCACCTCGCCCGTGACGATGATGCCCGCCGGCCTGACGCGCGCCCACGCCGACAGCGTCGGCGTCGCGCTGCCTTGTGCAGACATCGTCGTGATGAACGACGAAGGCGTCGAAGTGCCACGCGGCGACACGGGAGAGTTGTGGATCGGCGGGCCGATGGTTGTTCCCGGTTATTGGGACAATGATGCCGCCACCGCAGCCTCCTTCACCGCCGGCCATTGGCACTCGGGCGACTTGGGTTCGATCGACGCACAGGGCTTCGTGCGCATCTTCGATCGCAAGAAGGACATGCTCAATCGCGGCGGCTTCAAGGTGTACTCCGTCGAAGTTGAAAACGTTCTGATGGCATGGCCCGGCGTGGTGGAAGCGGCGGTGATCGGCCGGCCCTGCCCGGTGCTCGGCGAACGCGTGCACGCCTTCCTCTATGCCCCCGATCTGGCGCGCGACGACGCAGCAGTCAAAGACCACTGCGCGGCGCGCCTGGCCGACTACAAAGTGCCGGAGACTCTCACCTGGTGCGACGCGCCGCTGCCGCGCAATGCGAACGGGAAAGTGATGAAGCGGGTACTGCGCGACGCTGCAGTTTCATCCGGCTAGGGCCTGGGTGGCGGTGCCGGCGAGACAACCCGCGACTGCGCGCGTGCGCGTCTGAGCTTCAGTTCACCCCGTTTGCCCGCCCCATCCGTTCAACACCTGTCGCAACTTCATTCAGGGTCTGATCATGGGGCGCAACAGCAAGGCAATCCAGAGCAAGCAGGCGCGCAGCACGGCGCGGCGGCGCCATTGGCGGGGCCGCGTCACCGCAGCGCTGGCGCTTGGCGCGGCGGGTGCGGCGTTCAACGCGAACGCGGTGGGTTCACTGGTCGACGTCGTGTTGGTCGATCGCGACGCCGCCGGCGTGCTCGACGTCTATCCGCATCGCGGCCGGCATTTTGTGGCCGGCCGGCCCGGCGCGCGTTACGCGATCCGGGTCACGAACCGCACCGGCGAGCGTGTGCTCGCGGTGATGTCGGTCGACGGCGTGAACATCGTCACCGGCCAGACGGCGGCCTGGAACCAGGGCGGTTATGTGCTGCAGCCCTGGGCCTCGCATGAAATCACCGGCTGGCGCAAGAGCACGCAGGAAGTGGCGGCGTTCGAGTTTGCCGCGCTGTCCGATTCCTACGCCGCGTTGACCGGTCGCCCCAACGACGTGGGCGTGATCGGCGTGGCGGTGTTCAACGAACGCGCCTCCGTGCCGCTGCAACCCATCGCCCCGCAGGTCGGCCGCGCTGATGGTCAAGGAACACCGCAGGCCTCAGCTGCTCCGCGCGAAGCCGAACGCGCGGAACCGGCGGCGAAGTCGGCCGCTGCGGAAAACTCCGCCGCCGCCGATGCCGCGCGTGCGCCGCTGCGCGAGCGCACCGATCGGCTCGGCACCGCACATGGTGCTCGCGAAAACTCCTACGCCAGCACGACCACGTTCGTGCGCCGCAGCCCGCACCCAACCGAGCAGGTGAGCCTTTACTACGACCGCTACGAAAACCTGGCCCGGGCAGGCGTGTTTGCGCCGGCGGCGTTGCTCAGCCCGACGCCATTTCCGCTCAGCCGCAACGCCGGCTACGTGCCGGACCCGCCGTTGCGGTGAGGCGCAAGCGGGGTCGGCTGCGGACTCCGACTGGGTTGACGCGGCTGTTCGGCGACGTGAACACGGTCGCATCGCCTGGGCCAAGGAAGACGGGCCAGGGGGACCAGAAGTCTGCGGTCGGGCAACGCAGCAGCGCAGCAGAAGATCCTGGTGCATTCGGTCGGCCTTCGATTCAGATGCCCAGATGTCGCGCCCAGACGCCGCGGTCGGCGTCCAGCGCGCCTGAGCTACCGCTCCACACCACCCGGCCTTTTTCCAGGATCACGTGGCGGTCGGCCAGCGCAATCAGGCGCTTCACGTACTTGTCGATCACGAGCATCGCGTGGCCGGCCTCGCGCAACGTGGCGAGCACGCGCCAGATTTCTTCGCGCACCAGGGGCGCCAGGCCTTCGGTGGCTTCGTCGAGGATCAGCAGGCGCGGATTCGTGACGAGCGCGCGGGCGATCGCGAGCATCTGCTGCTCGCCGCCCGACAGTTGGCCGCCGAGGTGCTGGCGCCGCTGCGCGAGGCGCGGGAACAGTTCGAACAAGCGCGCCGGCGTCCAGGGGCTGCGCGCGCCGGCGGGGCAGCGCTCGAATGCGCTCAGGTGTTCCTCGACGCTCAGGTTGCCGAACACCTGCCGTCCCTCGGGCACCAGGGCAAGCCCGAGGCGCGCCACGCGGTGCGTGGGCCAGGCCGCAAGCGGCTTGCCGTCGAAGTGGATCTGGCCGGCGCTCGGCGCCAGCAGGCCCATCACGGCGCGCACCAGCGTCGTCTTGCCCATGCCGTTGCGGCCCAGCAGCCCGACGATTTCGCCCGGCGCCACTTGCAGGTCGATACCGAACAGCACCGGCGTGTGGCCATAACCGGCGTGCAATGCCTGCACGCGCAACAGCTCCGGCGCTGCCGTGGGCGTGGGTATCAAGCGGCGTCCTCCGCGTCGCCCAGGTAGGCGGCAATCGCGCCAGCGTCCTGGCGCACCTCATCGGGTGTGCCGCTGGCGATGACGCGCCCGCTCACCATTACCGACACCCGGTCGGCGAGGCGGAACACCGCGTCGACATCGTGTTCGATCAACAGCACCGCGCAGTCCTGGCGCAGGCTGTGGATCAGCTGCGTCATGCTCGCGGATTCCTGCGCGCCCATGCCGGCCAGCGGTTCGTCGAGCAACACCAGGCGCGGGCGGCTGGCGAGTGTCATGCCCACTTCAAGCGCGCGCTGCTCGCCGTGCGAGAGTTGGTCGATGCGGGCATCGGCCTTGTCGCCCAGGCCCAGGCGCGCGAGCAATTCGCGCGCGCGCTCGAACAACGCGTGTTCGTCGCGCACCGGGCGCCAGGCGGCGAACACGCGGTCCTGCGTGGCCTGCACGGCAAATGCCAGGTTGCCCAGCACCGGCAGGCTCTTCAGCAGCCGCGTGATCTGGAACGAGCGCACCAGGCCGCGCCGGGCGCGCTGGTGCGCGACGAGCCGCGTGATGTCGTGGCCGTCGAAGTGCACACTGCCGGCGTCGCTCGCCAGCTGGCCGGCGAGTTGTGCGACCAGGCTGGTCTTGCCCGCACCGTTCGGGCCGATCAGCGCGTGGATTTCGCCACCGTACACCTGCAGGTCGACACCATCGGTCGCGACCACGCCGCCGAAGCGTTTGCGCAGGGCGCGCACGTCCAGGAGTGGCGGGTTCATGATTTCTTCAACTTCGCGAACCAGGGCGCCACAATGCCCACCAGCCCCTGCCGCGCGAACAGCACCACCGCCAGCAGCACCCAGCCGGTCCAGAAGCCCCAGTGTCTGGTGTAGGCCGACAGCACCTCCTGCAGCAGCAACAGCGCGGCGGCGCCGAGCACACCCCCCCCCACACCGTGCCCACGCCGCCCAGGATCACCATCACCATCAGCGTGCCCGACTGCGTCCAGTGCAGCTGGCTCGGGCTGACGTAACCCTGCAGGTTCACGTTCAGCGCCCCCGCCAAACCGGCCAGTACGCCGGCGACGATAAAAATCACGAGCTTGACCTTGAACGTGGGCAGGCCCAGTGCCTCGGCGCGTTGTTCGTCGTCGCGCAGCGCAAGCACGGCGCGGCCCAGCCGCGACGGCACGAACCGCGCGAGCAGCAGCAGCGCCAGCGCCAGGACTGCCAGCGCGGTGAAGTAGAGCGTCGCGCCGTCACGCAGGTCCAGGCTGAACGGCAGCAACGAGCGCACCCGCACCGTCAGGCCTTCGTCGCCGCCGTACTGCTTGATCGAGTTCGCCAGGTAGAACAGCATCTGCGCAAACGCGAGCGTGATCATGATGAAGTACACGCCGCGCGTGCGCAGCGAGATCGCGCCGATCACGAGCGCCGCCACGGCAACCACGGCGACCGTGACGAGCAAATGTGCACCGGCCGACTGCACGCCCTCGCTGAGCAGGATGCCGGTGGCGTAGGCCCCGAGACCAAAAAACGCGGTGTGGCCCAGCGACACCATGCCGCCGTAGCCGAGCAGCAGGTTCAGGCTGGTCGCGGCGATCGCGAAGATGACGATGCGGCTGGCGAAGCTCAGGTAGAAGTCGGCGCCCAGCGCGTGCAGCAGCCAGGGCAGGGCCAGCGCCGCAAGCACTGCCAGCAGCGTTGCGATGCGCTGCGCGTTCATCGCGACATGCCGTGGTGTGTGCAACACCCGCATGTGCCGCTGCGGCAACTGCGAGCCGTCATCCGCCGCGCACCGGAAACAGGCCTTGAGGCTTGAAGACCAGCACGCCGGCCATCAGCAGGTAGACAGCGATCGACGCCAGCGCCGGCCCGGCGGCACTCGCCCACTGAGGCGGCAGCATTTCACGCAGCCCCTGCTGCAGCAGCGTGCGGCCGAGCGTGTCGACCACGCCGACCAGCAGCGAGCCGATCAGCGCGCCGCGGATCGAGCCGATGCCGCCGATCACGATGACGACAAACGCGAGGATCAGGATGTTCTCACCCATGCCCACCTGCACTGCGAGCAGCGGCCCGAGCAGGCCGCCGGCCACGGCGCAGAGCGCCGCGCCGAGGCCGAACACGAGCGTGAACAGACGCTCGATGTTCACGCCCATCACGACGCTCATTTCGCGGTTCGACGCCCCGGCGCGCACGAGTGCGCCGACGCGCGTCTTCTGCACCAGCAGGTACAGCCCCAGTGCGAGAGCCAAGCCCGCCGCGATGATGACGAGGCGCCACGCCGGGTAGATGAGACCCCCGCCCAGATCGACGGGGCCCGACAGCAGCGCGGGCGTGGACAGCGTGGCGTCAGTGCCGAAAATCATCTCGACGCCGTCGTTCAGGATCAGGATCAGCGCGAAGGTGGCGAGCACCTGCGACAGGTGGTCGCGTGCATAGAGCGTGCGCAACAACGTGGCCTCGACCGCCATGCCAAACAGCGCGGTGAGCACGACGGCGATCACGAGCCCGCCGAGAAACGTTCCCGTCGCCGCGACGAACCACGCGGCGAGGAACGCACCGACCATGTAGAACGCACCGTGCGCCAGGTTGATCATGTCCATCACGCCGAACACGATCGTCAGGCCCGCGGCGAGCAGGAACAGCATCAAGCCGAACTGCAGCCCGTTGAGCGACTGCTCGAGGAAGAGGATGGCGCTCACGCGGGTTGCCCGAGGGATGTCATCCCGGCGCACGCCGGGATCCACTCTGCGCCACTCACGGTGGATCCCGGCTTTCGCCGGGATGACGCTGGCGACCGAGAAGCGCCCGCCGCATCCGCCTTACTTCGTCATGCCGCACTGCTGCACATAAGCGTCGCCGTGATTCTTCAGGATCGCCTCGCCGATCGACTTGTTGATCAAGCCGCCCTTGCCGTCGCTGCCCACGGTGCGCACGTAGTAGTTCTGGATCGGGTACTGGTTCGTATTGAACTTGAAGGCGCCGCGCACCGAATCGAACTTCGCCGCGCGCAGCGCCTTGCGCACCGCCTCCTGGTCCTCGATCTTGCCTTTCACATCGCGCACCGCGGCGTTGATGAGCAGTGCGGCGTCGTAGCCCTGCGAGGCGAATACTGACGGCACGCGCTTGTACTCCTTCTGGAATTCAGTCATGAACTTCTGGTTCGCCGGGTTCGGAAAATCGGGCGACCAGTGCGCCGTGTTGAACAACCCCGCCATCGGCGCACCGACGGGCGTGATGATGTCCTGGTCCGCCGAGAAGCCCGGCAGCACGAGCTGAATGTCTTTGCCCAGGCCCGCACCGACAAACTGCTTGATGAAGTTGATTCCCATGCCGCCCGGCAGGAAGATGTAGAGCGCCTGCGGTTTGGCGGCGCGAATCTCCGCCAGCTCGGCTGC
>JANNKM010000223.1:0-15484 GCA_031396305.1 Rhizobacter sp. | reverse complement strand
CACGTCGACCGCAATGCGCCAGTCATCGCGCGCCTGGTGCGGCGCCGGCAGCGCGGCGCGCACGCGGCTGATGCGGCGCTCGCTGTTGGTCACGGTGCCCGACTTTTCGCCCCAGCTGCTGGCCGGCAGCAATACATCGGCGAAGGCCACCGTCGCGGTGTTGGCGTAGGCCTCCTGCACGACCACGAACTCGGCGCGTTCGAGAGCGCGGCGCACGGTCGCCTGATCGGGCATCGACTGCGCGGGATTCGTGCAGACGATCCACAGCGCCTTGATCTGGCCGTCGGCCGCGGCCTGGAACATTTCCACGGCGCGTCTGCCCGGCGTGGCCGGCACGTCGGCCACGCCCCACAGCGCGGCGACTTCGGCGCGGTGTTCGGCGTTGGCCAGATCCCGGTGGGCGCTGAGCAGATTGGCCATGCCGCCGACCTCGCGCCCGCCCATCGCGTTGGGCTGGCCGGTCAGCGAGAACGGGCCGGCGCCTTTTCTGCCGATCTGGCCGCAGGCCAGGTGCAGGTTGATCAGCGTGCTGTTCTTGTCGGTGCCGCTGCTGCTCTGGTTCAGACCCTGGCAGTACATCGACAGCGTGGGCGTGCGGTGCCCGGCGTCTGCGCCGGTGTTGCCGCCAGTGTTGCCGCCAGTGAGGCCACCTGTGAGATCGCCTGTGAGGCCACCGAACCAGCGCGCGGCCTGCACGATGTCGTCGGCGGGGACCCCGCAGACCTTGGCGGCATGCGCCGGCGTGAACTCGCGAACCCGGTCGCGCAACGCATCGAAGCCGGTGGTGTGCGCGCGAATGAATGCCGGGTCGGTCAGCCCCTCCCACAGCAGCACATGCAGCATCGCGTGGTGCAGCACGACGTCGGTGCCGGGCAGCAGCGGCAGATACAGATCCGCGCTTTCCGCGGTCTCGGTACGGCGTGGGTCGGCAACGATCAGTTTGAGGTTCGGGTTGGCACGGCGTGCGTCTTCGAGCCGGCGAAACAGCACGGGGTGCGCCCAGGCCATGTTGGAGCCGGTGATGAAGATCGTCTGCGCCAGCGCGATGTCGTCGTAGCAGGCCGGCGGCGCGTCTGCCCCCAGGCTGGCCTTGTAGCCGGCCACCGCGCTGCTCATGCACAGGCGCGAGTTCGTGTCGACGTTGTTCGTGCCGAGCAGGCCCTTGGCCAACTTGTTGAAGACGTAGTAGTCCTCGGTGAGCAACTGGCCGCTGAGGTACAGGCCCACGGCGTCGGGTCCGTGCTGCAGCACGGTGCCGGCAAAGCGCTCGGCGACCTCGTCGAGCGCGCTGTCCCACGCCACAGGTTGCAGCGCCGCGCCCCGCGCGGCGCGGCGCCTCGGCAGCAACGCGCGCATGCTGCGCAGATGCAGCGCCGCGGTCAGCGCCAGCGTGCTGCCCTTGGTGCACAGGCGGCCAAAGTTGGCCGGGTGTTCGGGGTCGCCGCGCACGCCGGTGATGCGCGCGCCGTCGGACTCGATGATCACGCCACAACCGACCCCACAGTAGGGGCAGGTGGACCGGACCTCGGTGCGCGCCGCCCCGACCGCTTCGCGCGGGGTCTCGATCATTGGGGCTCGGTCATGCTCAGGCGCTGACCCGGGGTGGGCCGGCCACCGCCGCTGCGGGTACGTCGAGTGCCCGGGTGGCGAGTTCGTGCGAATCGAGGAACACCTGCCCGGCTTCGATCTTGCACGCGAACTTCGGCGTGCAGCCTTCGTCCGGGGCCTTGGCGCAACCGTCGGCCAGGCCGATGTTCCAGTTGTGCAGCGGGCAGGCCACGCTCTCGCCGAAGACGATGCCCTGGCTCAGCGGGCCGCCCTTGTGCGGGCAGCGGTCCAGCAGTGCGAAGACCTTGTCCTCGGCGTTGCGGAACACCGCCACCGGCAGGCCCGCGTTGCGCGCGACACGGCGCGCGCCGAGCACCGGAATGTCGACGACGAAGCAGATGCGCAGCCACTCGCTCATGCAAGCTCCGTCACATTCACAGCCGCCAGCACCGGCTCGAACTGCCGCAGGTCGACCTGCGCCTTGGCGAACTCGAACCACGGATCGGGCTCGCCATCGAGGCTGAATTGCAGCCTGTCCCACAGCGCGCGGCGGCGCTCGGGGTCGTCGATGATCTTTTTCTTCACCACGTCCAGCCCGACCCGGTTCACGTAGTGCACGGTGCGCTCGAGGTACCAGCCTTCCTCGCGGTAGAGCTGGAGGAACGCGCCGCTGAACTCGAGCACTTCGGCGGTCGTCTTCACCTTGACGAGGAACTGCGCCACTTCGGTCTTGATGCCGCCGTTGCCGGCGACGTAGATTTCCCAGCCCGAGTCGACGCCGATCACGCCGACGTCCTTGATGCCGGCCTCGGCGCAGTTGCGTGGACAGCCGCTGACAGCCAGCTTGACCTTGTGCGGCGCATACATGCGCCAGAGGGCGCGTTCGAGGTCCTTGCCCATCTGCGTGCTGTCTTGCGTGCCGAAGCGGCACCATTCGCTGCCCACGCAGGTCTTCACCGTGCGCAGGGCCTTCGCGTAGGCGTGGCCCGAAGGCATGCCGATGTCCTTCCACACGGCGGGAAGGTCTTCCTTCTTCACACCCAGCAGGTCCAGCCGCTGGTCGCCGGTGACCTTGACGGTGGGGATCTTGTACTTGTCCACCGCGTCGGCGATGCGACGCAGCTCGTCGGCGCTGGTCTCGCCGCCCCACATGCGCGGAATCACGCTGTAGGTTCCGTCTTTCTGGATGTTGGCGTGGCTGCGTTCGTTGATGAAGCGGCTTTGCGGGTCGTCGCGCGCCTCCTTGGGCCAGGTGCTCAGCAGGTAGTAGTTGACCGCCGGACGGCAGCTCGCGCAGCCGTTGGGGGTGCGCCAGTCGAGCGTGCGGTAGACCTCGTCGATCGTCAGCAGGTGCTGCGCGCGGATCGCGTCGCGCACTGCCTGGTGGCCGTTTTCCGTGCAGCCGCACATGGCTTTCAACTTCGGTGCGGCGCTGTAGTCGCCGCCCGCGGTGAACATCAGCAGTTGCTCCACCAGCCCGGTGCACGAGCCGCAGGAGCCGCTCGCCTTGGTGTGCTTGCGCACTTCGTCGAGCGTGAACAGGCCCTTGTCCTTGATGGCCCGGCAGATCGTTCCCTTCGAGACGCCGTTGCAGCCGCAGACCTCGTCGCTGTCGGCCATCACCGCCGCCCGCTGGTGGCCCTGGTGGCCGACGTCGCCGATGTTGCTTTCGCCGAACATCAGCTTGTCGCGAATGTCGCCGATCTTGCGCCCGTCGCGCAACAGCTTGAAGTACCAGCTGCCGTCGACGGTGTCGCCGTACAGGCAGGCGCCGACCAGCTTGTCGTCGCGAATGATGAGCTTCTTGTAGACGCCCCCGTAGGGGTCGCTCATCACGATCTCCTCGCAACCTTCGCCGCCGGTGAAGTTGCCGGCCGAGAACAGGTCGATGCCGGTGACCTTCAGCTTGGTGCACACCTGGCTGCCGCTGTAGCGGCCGATGCCGAACTGCGCCAGGTGCGTCGCGCAGACCTTGCCCTGCTCGAACAGCGGCGCCACCAGCCCGTACGCAATGCCGCGGTGCGCGGCGCATTCGCCCACCGAGTAGATGCGCGGATCGGTGATGGTCTGCATCGTGTCGTTGACGACGATGCCGCGGTTGCAATACAGCCCGCAGGCCTGCGCCAGGCCGACGTTGGGGCGGATGCCAGCGGCCATCACCACCAGATCGGCGGGGATTTCCTGGCCGTCCTTGAATTGCACTGCCCCGACACGCGCTGGCCGCGTGGCTTCGTCAGCCGTGCCGCCATCCTGCCTGGCGATCAGGGCCTGGGTGTGCGCGCCGATGAGGAAACGGATGCCGCGCTCTTCCAGCGACTTCTGCAGCAGCTTGCCCGCCACGTCGTCGAGCTGGCGCTCCATCAGCCACGGCATGATGTGCACCACCGTCACGTGCATGCCGCGCCGCATCAGGCCGTTGGCCGCTTCCAGCCCGTGCAGGCCGCCGCCGATCACCACCGCGTGTTTGTACCGGGCCGCCGCGTCGATCATCGCCTGCGTGTCGGCAATGTCTCGATAGGCCAGCACGCCGTCCAGGTCCGCGCCGGGCACTGGCAGGATGACGGGGCTGGATCCCGTGGCCAGCAGCAACCGGTCGTACGGCGCTTCGGTGCCGTCCTGGGCATGCACGACGCGCTTCACGCGGTCGATGCGAGTGACCGTCTTGCCCGTGTGCAGCGTGATGCGGTGCTCGCCGTACCAGGCCAGTGGGTTGAGGATGATCTCGTCGACCGTCTGCTCGCCCGCCAGCACGGGAGACAGCAGGATGCGGTTGTAGTTCGGGTGAGGCTCGGCACCGAACACGGTGATGTCGTACAGGTCCGGTGCGATCTTCAGCAGCTCCTCGATCGTGCGCACGCCCGCCATGCCGTTGCCCACCATCACCAGTTTCAGCTTCTTCATGGACTGTCCTCGCGGCGCGGCGCCGGGTTCATCGGGTTCGGGTCGTGGCGGCTTCTCTGCATCTCTCAGCACATCCTATGCAGCGCGTTCGACATGGTGGTGGCGCATGTAGAGGAAGTCGAGCACCGCCTTGCGGTAGTGCACGTAGGTCCGGTCCTCCGCCATGTCGACGCGGTTGCGCGGGCGCGGCAGGTCCACGCGCAGCACTTCGCCGATGGTGGCGGCCGGGCCGTTCGTCAGCATGACGATGCGGTCCGACAGCAGCACGGCTTCGTCAACGTCATGCGTGACCATCAGCACCGTGACGCCCTCGTGGGTGTCGGAGCGGGCGACGATCTTCATCAGCTCGTCCTGCAGCCGGGCGCGGGTCAGCGCGTCGAGCGCGCCGAAGGGCTCGTCCATCAGCAGCATCTTGGGCTCCATCGCCAGCGCGCGGGCGATGCCCACACGCTGCTTCATGCCGCCGGAGATCTCGTGCGGGCGCTTCGCCGCCGCGTGACTCATGCCCACCAGCTCCAGCGCGGCGAGCGATCGCTCACGCAGCCGGGCCTTGCCCTCGCGCTCGCCGAAGACACGCTCCACCGCGAGGTAGACGTTGTCCAGGCAGCTCAGCCAGGGCAGCAGCGAATGGTTCTGGAACACGACACCGCGGTCCGGCCCCGGACCCTTGAGCTCGCGATCGTCGAGCAGCAGCACGCCTGCGGTGGGCGTGGTCAGGCCGGCCACCAGGTTCAGCAGCGTCGACTTGCCGCAGCCGGAGTGGCCGATCAGCGTCACGAACTCGCCGCGCTGCACGTCGAGCGAGATGTCGCGCAGCGCGACGAACGGACCGCGCCTGGTGGGGAAGGTCATGCCCGCATCGCTGATGCGCAGCATCGGTTTGGTGCTTCGGATCATTGCGTTCCTTTGCTCAGCTGTAGTCGAAACGCCTGGCGATCGCCATCAAGAGCCACTCGAGCAACAGCCCGACGAAGCCGATGACGAAGATCGCGACGATGATGTGCGCCACGTTGAGGTTGTTCCACTCGTCCCAGACCCAGAAGCCGATGCCCACGCCACCGGTCAGCATTTCGGCCGCGACGATCACCAGCCACGCCGTGCCCACGCTCAGGCGCACACCGGTCAGCAGGTAAGGCATGACCGCCGGCAGCAGGATGCGCGTGGCGATCTTCCATTCGCTGAGCTTGAGCACGCGCGCCACGTTCAGGTAATCCTCGGGGACGCGCTGCACACCGACTGCGGTGTTGATCACCATCGGCCAGATCGAGCAGATGAAGATGGTCCAGATCGCCGCCGGATTGGCCGCCTTGAACACCAGCAACCCGATCGGCAGCCACGCCAGCGGCGACACCGGCTTGAGCAGGCTGATCAGCGGCGACACCATGCGGTTCAGCGTGGCGAAACGGCCGATCAGGAAACCCAGCGGGATGCCCACCAGCGCCGCCAGGCCGAATCCGAGCCCCACGCGCTGCAGCGAGAACAGCACGTTCCAGCCGATGCCCTGGTCGTTCGGGCCGTTACTGTAGAACGGGTTGGCGAACAATTTCCAGGCGGCGTCGAACGTGGCACTGGGCGTCGGGAAGGCACCGCCCTTTTGCGTTGCCAGTGCCCAGATGCCCACCAGCAGCGCCATGCCCGCCAGCGGCGGCAGCACGCGGCCCAGGAAGCCGCGCCAATCCACCGGGTCGCGCGCCGGCTTTGCCGCAACGCGCGGCGCCGCGGCATCAAGTTTCGCGGCGGCGATCGGCACGAGCGTCGGCTCGGCCGTTCGCGCAGCGTCGGGCAGAACCGCTTGGCGCGGCGAATGAAACACGGCACTGACCATGGTCTTGTCCTCTAAGGCTCACGCCGGCGGAGCGGTTTGCCTGATCTTGAAAGCGTCGGCGTAGCGGGCCGGATCCTTGCCGTCCCAGACCACGCCGTCGATCAGCTTGCTCGAACGCAAGTCGCTCTTGGGCACGCTGATCTTCAGTTGCGCCGCCGCCTGCTTGTACAGCTCGGTCTGGTTGATTTCCTTGGCCACCTTCAGGTATTCGGGGTGGTCTTTCAGCAGCCCCCAGCGCTTGTGCTGCGTCAGGAACCACATGCCGTCGCTCAGGTACGGGTAGTTCACCGCGCCGTCGTTGAAGAACTTCATGTGGTTGGGGTCGTCCCAGGTCTTGCCCAGACCGTCCTGGTAGCGGCCGAGAATGCGCTGGTTGATGGCGTCGACGCTGGTGTTGACGTAGGCCTTGTCGGCAATCGTCTCGGCCATCTTGTTCTTGTTCTGCAGACCGGCGTCGATCCAGCGGCTGGCCTCGAGCACCGCCATCATCACGGCGCGCGCCGTGTTCGGGTACTTCCTGACGAACTCGCCGGTCGTGCCCAGCACCTTCTCGGGGTGGTCCTTCCAGACGTCTTGCGTGGTCGCGGCGGTGATGCCGATGCCGTCGATGATGGCGCGGTGGTTCCAGGGCTCGCCGACGCAGTAGCCGTCCATGTTGCCCACGCGCATGTTGGCCACCATCTGCGGCGGCGGCACGGTGATGACCTTGGCGTCCTTCATCGGGTTGATGCCGCCCGATGCCAGCCAGTAGTAGAGCCACATCGCGTGCGTGCCCGTCGGAAAGGTCTGGGCGAAGGCGTACTCGCGCTTGTCGCTCGCCATCACCTTGGCCAGCGTCGCCACATCCGTCGCGCCCTTGTCGGCAAGCTTCTTCGACAAGGTGATCGCCTGGCCGTTGTTGGTCAGCGTCATCAGCACCGCCATGTCTTTCTTCGGCCCGCCCACGCCCAGGTGCACGCCGTAGACCAGGCCGTACAGCACATGCGCCATGTCGAGCTCGCCGTTGACCAGCTTGTCGCGCACGCCGGCCCAGCTGGCTTCCTTGGTCGGGACGATCTTGACGCCGTACTTCTCGTCAAACTTCAGCACTGAGGCCATCACGACCGACGCGCAGTCGGTCAGCGGAATGAAACCGATGCGCACTTCCTTCTTCTCGGGTGCGTCCGAGCCCGCCGCCCACACGCCGGGGTTGACGCTCGCTCCGGCCACCAATGCCGCCGAGCCCTGGATGAACTGCCTGCGCTCTGCACTCATGAGCCCCCCACGTTTGACCATGAATCACTCCCAGTTGGACCAACAGAAAAGGCGTCGCGACTGCAATGCCGCGGGTCTCCGCGAGCGTTGCGAGTCGGACGCCTTTGCCCGAAACCTGATGCGCACCAAACACGCCGTTGTGTTTGCTGCCCGGGATTCATTACGCATTTAGCGTGCCAGCCGTTTCAGGCACAACACGGGGGGCGCTGGACCGCGAGGCACCACAAGGGCTCCTGCGCCGCCCGCAAATGGTGCAGTGCAGCAAGCCGGCCGCGCGAATCAGCCTGGCGGCCGCAACAGATCACGCGCCTCGACGATGCGCTCGGCGACCCCGGCGAGGCGCTGCCCGCGGTCCATCGCCAGCTTGCGCAGGTGCTGGAAGGCCTGCTCCTCGGACAGCCCGAACTCGTTCATCAGGATGCCTTTGGCACGCTCGATCACTTTGCGCTCGGACAGTTGCGTCTGCGCCGCCTCCAGTTGCCCACGCAGCGCCCGGTCCTGCTCGAAGCGGGCGATCGCGACTTGCAGCACCGGCAGCAGCCGCTGCGGCTGCAGCCCGGCGATCACATCGGCGCTCACGCCGGCCTGCAGCGCGCGCTGCATCGGCTCCTGCGACGCATCCTCGCTGAAGACGACCACCGGTCGCGGGCTGGTCGCCGAGATCGTGCCCAGGTGCTCCAGCGTGTCGCGCGTGGGCGACTCGCTGTCGACGATCACCACGTCGGGCATCAGGCGCAGCACGCAGTCGTGGATCAGCAGCGCCGAGTCCAGCACGCCCACCACCAGATGGCCTTGCCGCGTCAGTTCATCGTGGATCAGGCTCACGCGGTGGGCGCCGTCGTCGATCAGCAGCACACGCAGCGGCGCGGCGGAACCCAGGTCCGCAGCCGTTTCGCCGCTGTCGGGTGAGGTGGTGGCCACAACCACAGCCCGCAATATTCATGCCGATCAACCCGCATCAGGCGCAGCGAGATGGGCCTGCGCGAACCTGGTGCACACTCCACCCGAACCCTCCCGTCCATGCCGCCACGATTTCATACCGACACCGCGCTTCAGAGCGGCGGCGAATTCGGATTGCCCGCAGGCGCCGCGCGCCACGTGCAGGTGCTGCGCCTGCAGCCCGGCGCGGCGATCACCTTGTTCGACGGTCGCGGCGGCGAGTGGTCGGCGAGCGTGGTGCGCATGGGCCGCTCCGAGGTGCTGGTGCGAGTCGACACGTTCGACGCGGTCGAGCGCGAACTGCGGCTCAACGTGATCCTCGCCGTGGGCATGCCGGCCAACGAGCGCATGGACGGGCTCGTGGAAAAATCCACCGAACTCGGCGTTGCCGCGATCCAGCCTTTGCTGTGTGAGCGCTCCGTGTTGCGCCTGTCGGGTGAACGTGCGCTGAAGAAGGTCGCGCATTGGCAGGCGGTGGCGGTCGCCGCGTGCGAACAAAGCGGGCGCACGCGCGTGCCGAATGTGGCGCCGGTTCGTCCGCTGCTGGAGTGGCTTGCCGACCTGCCCACGCCAGACCGCGCGTCCCACAGGGCGCGAATCGTGTTGAGCTTGCGCGTGCCCCCTGGCGCATCACCGCTGGCGCAGCCGCTGACGGAGCTGCTGTGCCTCAGCGGCCCGGAAGGCGGGTTCACAGAACTGGAAGAACACGCCGCTGCGAAGCGAGGCTTCGCACCCCTCCTTCTTGGCCCGCGCACGCTGCGCGCCGACACTGCGCCGCTGGCGCTGCTTGCCCACGTTGCGCTGTCCGCACTTCGACAGCCCGAAGGGCCCGAATGAATCTGCAATTGCTGCTGCTGGCGCTGTGCCAGGGCTTTTTCATGACGAACAACGTGACCTTCATTGCCATCAATGGGCTGGTCGGGTTGAACCTGGCGCCGGCGGCGTGGATGGCGACGCTGCCCGTCATGGGTTACGTCGTCGGCGGTGCGCTGTGTGCCACGCTGGTGGGCCGGCATCAACGCGCCTGGGGCCGCAAGCGCGGCTTTCAGTTCGGCCTGCTGGTCGCGGTGGCGTCGTGCGCGCTGTGCGCCTACGCGGCGTGGTCGCACAACTTCTGGCTGCTCGTCGCGGCCACGGTGGTCGCCGGCTACTACAACGCCAACGCCGCGCTGTACCGCTTTGCCGCGACCGAGCTGGCCGCGCCCGAGGCCAAGGAGCGCGCCATCTCGTGGGTGCTGGCCGGCGGCGTGTTGGGTGCCGTGGTCGGCCCGAACCTGGCGATCGCGACGCGCGACCTTCTTCCCGTGCCGTTTGCCGGGGCCTATGTGGCGCTGGCGCTGTTCGCCTGTGCCTCGCTGGCGGTGCTGTCGTTCATCACCTT
Source organism: Rhizobacter sp. (assembly GCA_031396305.1). Lineage (GTDB taxonomy): Bacteria > Pseudomonadota > Gammaproteobacteria > Burkholderiales > Burkholderiaceae_C > JAEMQF01. Next base: position 5,636 of record JANNKM010000223.1, on the reverse strand, counting down.
TCCCACCCTCGTGCCGCCCAGCGCCACGAACCCGGGGCGGCCATTGCGCGACATCGCGCGCCAACCGGTGTTCTTCATCGCGGTGCTGAGTTGCGCGCTCGGTTACGGCGTGATGAACCTGCTAATGGCGGCCACGCCGATCGCGATGGCGCAACACGCGCACCCGTTCGCGAGCGCGGCGCTGGTGATCGAGTGGCATGTGCTGGGTATGTTCGTGCCGAGCTTCTTTACCGGCTCGCTGATCAAGCGCTTCGGCTGCCTGCCCATCATGGCGGTGGGCCTGTTGCTTGAAGTGGTGTGCGTCGGCGTCGCACTTTCCGGCGTGGACGTGATGCACTTCATGGTGGCTCTCGTCGCGCTGGGCATCGGCTGGAATTTTCTCTACATCGGCGGCACGACGCTGTTCACCCAGACCTATCGCGCCGAGGAAAAGACGACGGCGCAAGCGACGATGGACACCTGGGTCTACGCGACGATGGCGTTGACCTCGTTCTTTTCCGGTGCACTCATCACGACGCAGGGCTGGACCTGGCTCAACCTCGGCTCGCTCGTGCCGCTGGCGCTGCTGGGTGCCGGCCTGCTGTGGCTGGGCCTGGCCAAACTCAGGGCCGCGCCTTCGCCAGCGCCTTGAGGCCCACGTTGGCGGCGATCAGCACCGGGTCCATCACCGGCGAGAACGGCGGCGCATAGGCGAGGTCCAGCGCTTCCACCTGCTCCAGCGTCATGCGCGCGTGCAGCGCGGTGGCGAAAATGTCGACGCGCTTGGCCACGCTCTCGGCGCCTATCATCTGCGCGCCGAGCAGTCGGCCGCTGCCGCGCTCGGCGTAGACGATCGTCGTCGTCGGCGCGTCACCCGGGTAGTTGCGGGCGCGCGAGTGGTGCTGCGACATCGCGGCGACGGCGTCGATTCCGAACCTGTCGATGTCGGCCTGGCCCAGGCCCGTGCGTGCCACTTCCAGGCCGAACAGCTTGAAGCCCGCGCTGCCGACGATTCCGGCGAACGATTCATTCGCGCTGGCGGCGTTCGCGCCGGCGACCTTGCCCTGTTTGTTCGCGGTGGTTCCGAGCGGTATCCACACCGGCCGGTTCAACACGAGGTGCAGTGCTTCGGCGCAATCGCCCGCGGCGTAGACATCGGGCGCGCTGGTGCGCATGCCCGAGTCCACCGCGATCGCGCCGCTTTCGCCGAGCGTGATTCCTGCCGCCTTGGCCAGCGCCACGTCGGGTTGGGTTCCCACGGCGATGATCACCAGCTGCGCTCGCAGCGCATCGGAATCGGTGTCGATCACCAGCTCAGTGCCGTCGCGCCGCACCGCGCGCAGGCCCACGCCGGTGAGCGCGGTGACGGCGTTGCGTTGCAACTCCTGCGCGGCGACATCGACGATGGCGCGCGCGAATCCCGGCAGGATTTGCGCGGCTTTTTCGAGCATCGTGATCTTCAGGCCCAGGCCGTGCAGCACGTCGGCCATCTCGATGCCGATGTAGCCGGCGCCGACGATCACCGCATGCTCGACCCGGTGCTCGCTCAAGAATTGCTTGATCGCGCGCCCGTCCTCGAACTCGCGCAGCACGAACACACCAGGCAAGTCCAGTCCCGGCAGCTTCGGGCGCAGCGCCAACGCGCCAGTGGCGAGCACGAGCTTGTCCCAGGGCAGGGTGCTGCGCTGCTGGGTGTCGAGGTCGATCACGTTGACGCGGTGCTGCGCGATGTCGATGCCCAGCACTTCATGGCGCGTGCGCACGTCGATGCCGCGCTGCCCGCGCGCGGTGCTCGCCTTCAGGATCACCAGGTCGTCCATCGCGCGACTCGGGTCGCCGACGTTGTAGGGCATGCCGCAGGCGCTGTAGGAACTTTCAGCGCCGCGCTGCAGCACCGTGACTTCGCAGTTCGGGTCGCGGCGCTTGGCCTGGCTCGCCGCGCTCATGCCGGCGGCGACGCCGCCGATGACAACGATGCGTTGCACCATCGCTTCAGCCCCGGCTCGTATCGACGCGCAATCGCGCATCGACGATGACGAAACGCTCGCCGTTCGCGATCACCGGGTTCAAGTCGAGCTCGGCGCACCATGGCGCGCGCGCCACCGCGATCGACAACTTGGAGAGCAGCGCCGCCAGCGCGTCGCGGTTCACGCCGCTCGCACCGCGCGCGCCGTCGAGCAGCGCGCCGCCGCGCAATTCGGCAAGAGCGCGGCGGCCTTCATTCACGTCGATCGGCGCGGCGCGCAAGGCCACGTCGTGCAGTGTTTCCATCCAGATGCCGCCCAGGCCACACAGCACGAGTGGGCCGAAGGTCGGATCCCGCGTCGCGCCGAGCACGAGCTCGACGCCGCGCGCCGCTTGCGCCTGCACCAGCACCGGGCCTGACCCCAGCGATGCGGCCAGCGCGGCGAACGCGCCGCGCACCGCCGCCGCATCGGCGAGGTTCAAGCGCACGGCGCCCACTTCCGTCTTGTGCACGAGGCCCGGCCGAATGCCCTTGATCACCGCCGGATAGCCCAGGCTGTCCGCCGCCGCCGCCGCGGCCTGCGCGTCGTTCGCGATGCGCCATGGCGCGATCGGCAAACCCCATTCTCCGAGCAGCGTGAACAGCGCTTGCGGCTCCAACCAACCATCCGCGGGCACGTCGCGTGGCGCGGGCAGCGGTGCGCCGAGCGCCGGAGGCGCGAACACCGGTGTCGCGCCGCAGCGCGCGAGCACGCGCACCGCGCGCGCCGCCCACTCGTGGCAGGGCACGCCGGCGTCTTGCAAATTGCGCCGCAAAGGATCGCCCTGCGCCGGCGCGACCCAGCACACATGCACCGGTTTGGCACAGCCCGCTTCTGCGGCGGCGCGTGTCTCCTCGATCACGGCGTTGACCACGCCTTCGTCCAGGGCCGAGCGCTGCAGCAACACTGGAATCACGGCATCGATCTCGTCACTGGCAAGCAGCTCGCGCAGGCTTTCACGGTACATCGTCGCGAAGCGCTTCCAATCCGTCGTCACGTCCACCGGGTTGCCGGCCGAGCCGTGCGCCGGCAAGTGCTTGGCGATGCGCTCGCGCAAGGGTTCAGACAGCGCCGGAACGTCCAGGCCTTCCACTTCCAGCAGGTCGGCGATCTCTACACCCGTGCCGCCCGAGTTGGTGATGATCGCGACGCGATTTCCCCGGCGCGGCGGCTGCCGATCCAGCGCCGCGGCCACGTCGAACAGCGACAGGCCGTCGTCAACAAGCACCGCGCCGGCCTGGCGCAGCACGGAACGCGCGACGCTGAAGTCTTGCGCCAGCGCGGCGGTGTGGCTTGCCGCGGCGCGTTTGCCGGCGCTGCCGCGTCCGGTTTTCAGGATCACGACGGGTTTGCGCGGCGTGACTTCGCGCAGCGCGGCGAGCAGTTCCGCGCCGTCGCTGATCGACTCGAGCACGAGCGCGATCACGCGTGTGGCCGGGTCGGCGCCGAAGTAGCGGATCGCGTCGACCTCGGACACGTCGGCCTTGTTGCCCGCGGCGAGCACCTTGGAAAACCCGATCGCGCCGTCTTGCGAACGCGAGAACGCCGCCATGCCGTACGAGCCGCTTTGCGTGAACAGCGACACCCCGCCTTTGGCCGGCAAGCCCATCGCGAGCGAGGCGTTGATGGCATTCGGCACGTCGATCAGGCCAAAACAATTCGGACCGATCACACGCACGCCGCCCGCGCGCGCGGCGCGCTTCAGTTCCACTTCGAGCGCCGCGCCCTCGGGCCCCGTCTCGGCAAAGCCGCCGCTCAGGATCAGCGCGACCGGCACCTGGGCTGCTGCGCAATCGGCGATCACTTTGGGCGTGGTGTGTGCCGGCGTCACGACCACGGCGAGGTCGATTCCGCGTGGCGCGGCAGCCAGCGTCGGGTAGGCCTTCAGGCCCATGATTTCGGTGGCGCTGGGGTGAATGGGCACGATCTCGCGCGTGCCATGCGCGAGCAGGTTGTCCATCAACAGGTGGCCGGCCCTGCCCACGTCTCCCGACGCACCGACGAGCGCAACGCGGCGTGGCGCGAACGCGGCGTCGCCCCAGGGGATCTTGCTGTCACTCATGGTTTCGCTCCATCGCTCGTGGCGGCTTCAGGGTTCGTGGCGCTCGCGGCGCGTGCGCGCCATGCATTGGCAAACAGCGCCGGCTCGCCGCCGGTGTGCAGAAAAACGATTGGCCCCGCGCCGGCCAGGCGCGCTGCGTGCGCGGCAAGCCCGGCAAACGCCTTGCCGGTGTAGGTGGGGTCGAAGAACACGCCTTGGCGGCGCGCCGCGAGCTGGATCGCGGCATCGCCTTCGGCTGTGGCGATGCCGTAGCCTGCGCCGATGAAGCCGTCGTGCACGATCACATCGTTCGCATCGATCGCCACGTCAGCGCCCAGCACTTGCGCCGCTTCGCCCGCCAACACCGCCACGCGCGCGCGAACCTCGAGCGCCGGGCGGCTCACCGTCACGCCCTCGACGCGCCAGCCCGCGCCGAGCAGCTTGGAGCCGAGCAACCAGCCCGCGAGCGTGCCGCCCGAGCCCACGGCGAGCCAGATCGTTGCGGGCCGCAGGCCGAGCAGCTCGCATTGCTGCAGCAACTCGCGCACCGCGAGCACATGGCCGAGCACACCGAGCGCGCAGGCGCCGCCGCGCGGAATCGCATACGGGTTGCGCCCGGCGTCGCGCAGCTCCTGGGCGATCGACACGATCGCGCTGTCGACCTGGGCGCGGTCGGCGTTGTTCGTGAAGCGCGTGCGCGCGCCGAGCAGGCGCGTCAACATCAGGTTGCCTTGCACGGCGCTCGGCTCGTTGCCCCAATACGCGACGACGCACTCCATGCCCGCCTGCGCGGCCGCCGCGGCGCTCGCGCGCACATGGTTCGATTGCGAACCGGCGCCGGTGACCACGACGTCGGCGACGCGCGCGCGCGCGTCGCCGATCAGCAACTCCAGGCCGCGCACCTTGTTGCCGCCGAAGCCGAAGCCGATCAGCTCGTCGTGCTTGATCCAAAGATCGGCGAGCCCGATCGCGTTCGCCAGCGCCGGCGCCGGCGCGAGCGGTGTGGGCAGCAGGCCCAAGCGTTCTCGCGGCAAAGCATCCAGGCGTGCCAGCGCGCTGCCGGTCATGGCGCGCTTTTCAACGGGACGATTCTCCGGCACCGGGCTCACACCTTGTCGGCGAGCACCGCGTCGACCATCGCCGCGCATTGGCCGGTGTGGTTGTTCAAGTCGAGCAAGGCGTCGATCTCGTTCGAACTCAAGGTCGCGGCGATCGTGGCGTCGGCGCGCACCGCGTCGATCAGCGTCTGGCCGCGCGCGCGCGCCGCGATCGCCAGTTCGTACATCAGCCGGTGCGCCGCGTCGCGGCCGATGCGCGGCGCGAGCGCGAGCAGGAAGGCCTCCGACAGCACCACGCCGCCGCTGGCCTCCAGGTTCGCGCGCATGCGCGCGGTGTCGACTTCCAGGTTCGCCGCCATCTCGGCGAGCAATTGAACCGCACGCCCTGCCAGCATCGTCGCCTCGGGAATCGCGTGCCATTCGGTCTTCCAGGCGCGGCCGTCGCGTTCATGGTCGTGCACCAGGCCTTCTTGCACGGCGGCGCTCAAATGCCTGGTCAGGCGCGCCAGCGTGCCCAGGTGCTCGCTGATTTCCGGATTGCGCTTGTGCGGC
>JANNKM010000217.1:0-6714 GCA_031396305.1 Rhizobacter sp. | reverse complement strand
CGACAACGATGATCAACAGCGACGTGCCACCGAAGTAAAAAGGCACGTTGTACTTGAGCACCAGGAATTCTGGCAGCAGACAGACCGCAGTGATGTAGATCGCACCCGCCAGCGTCAGGCGCGACAGGATCCGGTCGATGTGCTTGGCTGTCTGATCCCCCGGACGGATGCCGGGAATGAACGAACCGCTCTTCTTCAGGTTGTCCGCGGTTTCGCGGCTGTTGAACACGAGTGCCGTGTAGAAGAAGCAGAAGAACACGATGGCCCCAGCGTACAGCATCACGTAGATTGGTTGACCCGGTGAAAGCAAGGCCGCCAGGTCCTTCAGCCAACGCAAGCCATCACCGGTGGCAAACCAACCCACCACGGTGGCGGGCAACAGAATGATCGACGAGGCGAAGATCGGCGGGATCACACCTGACATGTTCAGCTTCAACGGCAGGTGCGACGATTGCCCGCCGTAGACCTTGTTGCCGACCTGGCGCTTCGCGTAATTGACAAGTATCTTGCGTTGCCCGCGCTCGACGAACACCACGACGAAGGTCACGAGAACGACGACGGCAATGATGAACAGCGACACGATGATGCTCATCGCACCGGTGCGCACCAGCTCGAAAAGCCCGCCGATGGCACTGGGCAGCCCCGCCGCGATGCCGGCGAATATCAGGATCGAAATGCCGTTGCCCAGGCCGCGCTCCGTGATCTGCTCGCCCAGCCACATCAGGAACATCGTGCCGGCGACGAGTGAGACGACCGCGGTGAGTCGGAATCCGAAGCCCGGAGAAATGACGAGACCAGGCGATCCTTCGAGAGCGAGCGCGATACCGAGCGACTGGAACAACGCCAGGCCGAGCGTTCCGTATCGTGTGTACTGAGTGATCTTGCGGCGGCCGGATTCGCCTTCCTTCTTCAGCGCCTCGAGCGTGGGTACGACGTAGGTCATCAACTGCATGATGATCGACGCCGAGATGTACGGCATGATGCCCAGGGCGAACACGGTGAAGCGCGACAGGGCCCCACCGGAGAACATGTTGAACAGACTGAGAATGCCGCCCTGCTGGCCTTTGAACAGCTGTTGCAGCTGGTTCGGGTCGATGCCGGGCACGGGGATGTGGGCGCCGACGCGGTAAACGACGAGCGCAAGCAACAGAAAGATCAGACGACGTCGCAGGTCGCCGAACTTTCCGCTCTTGGCCAGTTGATTTGCGTTGGTTGCCACGTGCTGGGTTTCCGAAGGAATGTTGGGCGACGCCCGGTCTTCAGGCGACCGAGCCGCCGACGGCTTCGATCGCCGCCTTCGCACCAGCGGTGGCGCCGATGCCCTTGAGTGCCACCTTCTTGGTCAGCGTGCCCGTCTTGATCACCTTGACCGACTTGATCAGCTCGCCCACCAATCGCGCCTGCTTCAGTGCCAACAGATCGACTTCCGCTGCGCCCAGACGCTCCAGGTCATTCAGGTTGATTTCCGCGTTGTACTGCAGCAAGTGCGACTTGAAGCCGCGCTTGGGCAAGCGCCGCTGCAAAGGCATCTGGCCGCCTTCGAAGCCGACCTTGTGATATCCGCCGGAGCGCGATTTCTGACCCTTGTGACCACGCCCCGCCGTCTTGCCGAGGCCCGAGCCGATGCCGCGTCCGACACGCCGCCGCGCGGACTTGGCGCCGGCTGCCGGTTTGATGTTGTTCAGTTCCATGTTGCTTGGCCTTCGTCTGTTGCGGCGCTCAGAGCACCTTGAGCAGGTAGGAGACCTTGTTGATCATGCCGCGAACCGAAGGCGTGTCTTCCAGGGTCGACTCACTGTTCAGCTTGCGCAAGCCCAGGCCACGCACCGTGGCGCGATGCGATTCGCGCGTGCCGTTGATGCTCTTCACGAGTTTGATCTGCACGGTTTTCTTGTCGCTCATGATTCACTTTCGCGTGCGGGTTCAGCCGAAGATCTGCTCAACCGTCAGGCCGCGCTTGGCGGCAATTTCGGCCGGTGTGCTTGTGCGCTTCAATGCATCGAGCGTCGCGCGGACCATGTTGTACGGGTTGGACGAACCGAGGCTCTTGCACACGATGTCGGTCACGCCCATCACTTCAAACACGGCGCGCATCGGGCCACCAGCGATGATGCCGTCGCCCTGCTTGGCCGGCGCCATCAGAACCCGCGACGCGCCGTGCTCGCCCACCACCTTGTGGTAGATCGTGCCGTCCTTGAGTGCCACCTTGAACAGGTTGCGACGCGCGCTTTCCATCGCCTTTTGCACCGCGACCGGGACTTCCTTGGCCTTGCCCTTGCCCATGCCGATGCGGCCGTCACCGTCACCCACCACCGTCAGCGCGGCAAAGCTCAACGTGCGCCCGCCCTTGACCACCTTGGTGACGCGGTTCACCGCGATCATCTTTTCCTTCAGCCCGTCGTCGTTGGCTTCGCCTTGAGCGCCACGGGGTTGAAACTTCGCCATGTTCGAATTCCTTGGGAGGGGTGAACTTAGAACTGCAGGCCGGCTTCGCGAGCGGCTTCGGCGAGCGCCTTGACGCGGCCGTGGTAGGCGAACCCGGCGCGATCAAACGCGACCCGATCGACGCCTGCCGCCTTCGCGCGCTGCGCGATACGCTCACCTACCGCGGAAGCTGCGGCAACGTTGCCACCCTTGCCTGGCGCTCCGAGTTGCTTGCGTACCTCCGCCTCGGCGGTGGACGCGCTGGCCAGCACCTTGGCGCCATCGTCGCTGACGATGCTCGCGTAGATGTGCAAGTTCGAGCGGAACACCGTCAAGCGAGCGACTTGCTGCTTGGCAATGCGCTTGCGGGTCTGGAGGGCGCGGCGAGTGCGCTGTTCTTTCTTGTTCAGCATGGCGGCGATTCCCTTACTTCTTCTTGGTTTCCTTGAGGGAAACCTTTTCGTCGATGTAGCGTATGCCCTTGCCCTTGTAGGGCTCGGGTGGGCGGAACGCACGCACTTCAGCGGCCACCTGGCCGACCGTCTGGCGATTTGCGCCCTTGATGACGATCTCCGTCTGCGTGGGGCATTCCACCTTGATTCCCGCGGGCATGTCTTTGGCCACTGGGTGCGAGAAGCCGATCTGAAGTGTCAGCTTCGAGCCTGCGGCCTGGGCGCGAAACCCCACGCCGACCAGGTTGAGTTTCTTCTCGAAGCCCTTGCTCACGCCGCTCACCATGTTCGCGACCAGCGCGCGCATCGTGCCGGACATCGCATCGGCGTGCGGCGTCGCGTCGGTTGGCGCAAACGTCACTTTCCCGGCGTCATTCGTGACCGCGACAAGCGAGTTCGCCGGCTGAACCAGCGTACCCAAAGCCCCCTTGACGCTGATCTGGTTACCGCTCAGGGCAACTTCAACGCCCTTGGGCAACGCGATCGGCATTTTTCCTACGCGAGACATGTGCTCTCCTTAGGCGACGTAGCAGATCACTTCGCCGCCGATACCGGCCTGACGGGCCTTGCGGTCTGTCATCACGCCCTTGGGCGTGGTCACGATCGCCACGCCGAGACCGTTCTGCACGCTCGGAATGTCGTGCCTGCCCTTGTAGATTCGAAGTCCCGGGCGGCTCACGCGCTCGATGTGTTCGATCACCGGACGACCCGCGTAATACTTCAACGCAATCTCCAGTTGCGGCTTGGTGCCGGAATCGCGCACCGCGAATCCGTCGATGTAGCCCTCGTCCTGCAACACCTTGGCAATCGCCACCTTGAGTTTTGACGATGGCATTGCCACTGTGGGCTTGTCCACCATCTGCGCATTGCGAATGCGCGTCAACATGTCGGCGATGGGGTCACTCATGCTCATTGGGAATTCTCCTGATCGGGCCGCAGCAGCGCCACGCCTACCAACTGGCCTTGACGATGCCGGGAATCTCGCCCTTGAACGCGAGGTCGCGAATCTTGCTGCGCCCCAGGCCGAACTTGCGGAACGTGCCGCGCGGGCGCCCCGTCAGTTCGCAGCGGTTGCGCTGGCGCGTCGGGTAGGCGTTGCGCGGCAGCTTTTGCAGCTCCAGCCGCGCAGCGTAGCGCTCTTCGTCGGACTTCTTCGCGTCGTTGGCGAGCGTCTTGAGCTCGTTGTACTTCTTCGCGTACTTGGCGACCAGCAGGGTTCGCTTGAGTTCGCGCTGAATGAGGGAAACTTTTGCCATCGCGTTCTTTCTTTCAGGCCCTGTTTCAGGCGTTCTTCTCGGTCTTGAACGGGAACTTGAATGCCGTGAGCAGCGCCTTGCACTCCTCGTCGGTCTTGGCCGTCGTGGTGATGCTGATGTTCAGGCCACGCACCGCGTCGATCTTGTCGTACTCGATTTCCGGAAAAATGATCTGTTCCTTGACGCCGATGTTGTAATTGCCCCGGCCATCGAAGGCACGCGCCGAGATGCCGCGAAAGTCGCGCACCCGCGGCAGCGCGATCGTGACGAAGCGGTCGAGGAATTCGTACATCTGGGCGCCGCGCAGCGTGACCATGCAGCCGATGGGCACGCCATCGCGGATCTTGAAGCCGGCGATCGCCTTCTTCGACTTCGTCACGACGGGCTTGCGACCTGAAATCTTGGTCAGATCGGCGACAGCGCTGTCCATGACTTTCTTGTCCGACACGGCCTCGCTCACCCCCATGTTCAGGGTGATCTTGGTCAGCCGAGGCGCCTGCATCGTCGAGGTGAAGCCGAATTTGTTCACCAGGTCGGGCACGACCTTCTCGCGGTAAAACTGCTGCAAACGAGCCATGGTTGCCTCTACGCCTTGATCTCTTGACCGCTCGACCGATAGATGCGCACGCCGTTGTCCTTGGTCTTGCGCGACTGCTTTTCAGCGTCGCTCAACAACTTGATGCCCACGCGGTCAGCCTTGCCGGTGGCCGGATTGAAGATCGCCACGTTGGACTGGTGAATCGACATCGTCTTGTCGACGACCCCCCCCGTGGTGCCCTTCATCGGATTGGGCTTGGTGTGCTTCTTCACGACGTTCACGCCGTCGACGAGCACGCGCTCATCGTCGACGCGCTTGGAGATGACGCCGCGCTTTCCTTTGTCGCGCCCGGTCAGAACGATGACCTGGTCGCCTTTGCGAAGTTTGTTCATTTCAATTCCTCGAACCGTGCCGAACCGCGCTCAGAGCACTTCAGGTGCGAGCGACACGATCTTCATGAAGCGCTCAGTGCGCAACTCCCGCGTCACCGGCCCGAAGATGCGCGTACCGATGGGCTCGAGCTTGGCGTTGAGCAACACGGCGGCGTTGCCGTCGAACTTCACCAGCGAGCCGTCATTGCGTCGCACGCCCTTGGCGGTACGCACCACCACGGCGCTGTAGATCTCGCCCTTCTTGACGCGACCGCGTGGCGCGGCTTCCTTGATGCTGACCTTGATGACATCGCCGATGCCGGCGTAACGGCGCTTGGAGCCGCCGAGCACCTTGATGCACATGACGGACTTGGCACCGGTGTTGTCCGCGACGTCGAGCCGCGATTGCATTTGGATCATTTTTTACTGTCCCCAACTTGTCCCGCGGTTTCGCCCATGCCCCATGGTGACGGAACTGCGGTCAGTCTTGGGCCCGTCGTGCCGGCCGCGTTGACGCGCGATCAGACACAGGGGCGAAAACTTCGGCGGAGCCGAGCGGTACGGCGCCCGTGTGGCACTGCTTGCGCCCTGCCCACGGTTACCATCGCCACTCAGCGAAGCCGCAGATTATGCAACATAGTTTTGGCCCCCGTCAAAGCAATTTCTTGCTCGAAGGACATTTTGGAATCGCACAAACCCCAGCCGCTCGTGCTCGACACCAATGTGGCGCTCGATCTCCTGGTGTTCTGCGACCCGGTTTGCCAACCGCTCGTCGATGCGCTTGAGCGCGGCACATGGCGTTGGTTTGCGACTGCTGCGATGCGCGCCGAATTCGACGATGTGGTGCGCCGCCCGGCGTTCGAGCGCTGGGCTGGGCGGCGCGAACTGTTTTCCGCGCAGTGGGCCCGATGGGCGGTGATGGCGCAGCCCGCGCCCCTTGTTTCTCCCGGGAGCACCCTGCGCTGCGCTGATCCGGATGACCAGATGTTCATCGACCTGGCACTGGAGTTTCGGCCCAGCCACTTGCTCAGCCGCGACCTCCAGTTGCTCTGCCTGGCCGGCCCGGCCGCCGCGCTGGGGGTTCGCATCGGCACACCCGCTCAGGTTGGCGCGCCCATGAAATAGGGGCGGCCGATTGGCCGCCCCGTATCGGACTTGACGCACATCGAGCGGGGCGTCAATGCCCTCAGGTTTCCGCGCTTTCTCCCTGCGCGTCGATCGCCGCCAGTTGAACCGCGGCAAGCTCCTCGGCCTCTTGCAACGCGATCGTGCGGCGCTCGGCGTCGTCCATCGCTTCCTTGGCCTTGCGGGCGTCGTGGAACGCCATGCCGGTTCCCGCCGGAATCAGGCGGCCGACGATGACGTTTTCCTTCAGGCCACGCAACTCGTCGCGCTTGCCCATGATGGCAGCCTCGGTGAGCACGCGTGTTGTCTCCTGGAACGACGCCGCCGAGATGAAGCTGTCGGTGGACAGGCTCGCCTTGGTGATGCCGAGCAGCAGGTCGTGGTAAGTGGCCGGCACCTTGCCTTCGCCGCGCAGGCGGTCGTTGGTGTCGAACAGCTCCGAGCGCTCGACCTGCTCGCCGCCGATGTAGGCGCTGTCGCCGGCATTGGCGATCTGCACGCGGCGCAGCATCTGGCGCACGATCACTTCGATGTGCTTGTCGTTGATC
>JANNKM010000213.1:0-1664 GCA_031396305.1 Rhizobacter sp. | reverse complement strand
CAGCGGCCGGCTGCGCGTCTTGGACCAACCGGGGGGCAACTCCTTGTTCTCGGCATTCACCGTTGCGATCAGCGCGTCGGGCGCCTTGCCTTGCTCGACCCAGTCGACGAGCGCGCCGAGCGCGTCGAACTGGTCGGTGGCCGGGCCGCCGCCGCAATGCGCCATTCCCGGCACCGGGTAGTAGCGCGCGAAGTTCGCGGCCTCAGGGCCTGCATTGGCCTGCAGCCTGGCGAACCAGCGCGTCGTATCGTTCACGGAGAACACGCCATCGCTGGCACCGTGATAGACGATCAACTTGCCGCCCTTCGCGCGAAAGGTGGCGAGCTTCGGGTTGTCCACGTCGGGCGGTGTCATGAACTGCATCGCCGATTCGCTGAAGCCCGCGTCGGTCGCGAAAATGCGCGGCGCATCCCGGTCGAAGTCGAAGCGGCTCAGGAACTTGACCAGCTCGTCGGGTGTGCCGGGAGTGCGCGTCGGCGGCGTGGTGAACACATAGCTCAGCGAGCCGGCGCCCATCGTGGCGATCAGCGGCAGGCGGTTCCACGGCGGGATCTGGCTTTCGAGCTTCCAAAAGCGCCAGTTGCCCGAGCCCATGCCGGCGTCGAACGACCAGTCGCTGTAGAGCATTTCGCCCTTCGAATTGCGCGGGCCGGCAAAGGCGCGTTGCAGCGCGCCCACCTGCTTGCCGCTCAGGCATTGCGCCGTCTTCTCGCCAGCGCATTGCAACTCGGCGAGCTTGAAGGCTCCCTGACAGCGTGGCAGGTCGCCGACGATGCCGTCAGCCGCGCCGTCGAGCGTGTCGCAACGCTCGAGCACCTTCGCCGCCACGAGCTTCATATCGTCAGGGCTGAAGGCCTTGCGGATGTCGGGATCGACACTCTGCCAGCTCTGCACGTCCCAGGCATGCTGGACCGCGGCCCTGGGCAGGTTCAGGCCCGGCGCACCGGCGAGGATGCCGTCGTAGCGGTCGCCGTAGCGCGTCGCGGCGACCAGGCCATGGCGGCCGCCGTTTGAGCAGCCGGCCATGTAATTGCGCCGCGCCGCCTGGCCATAGTGGGCCCGCAACAGCGACTGCGCCACCGTGAACACTGTGTCATTGGCGCTGTAGCCATAGTCACGACGCGCCTGGGCATCCAGACCGAACATGTTGCCCTTGGCGAGCCCGGCGGCGTTGTTCGCCGGGTCGTCTTCGCGATGGCCGGAGTCGGAGCTGATGACGGCGAAGCCGCGCTGCAGCGCGTGCGTCGCGAAATTTGGCAACACACCGAGCGCGGGCACGACCTTGCCGTCGTTGCCGCCGTTCACCTGGTGCAAGAAGCGCTGGTTCCATGCGGCGGGCAACCGCATCTCGAAGCCGATTGCGTACTGCCGGCCGTCGCTGCCGGTGCGCTCGTTGGCCACGCCGGTGACCTGGCAATGCGCGGGCGTGCCTTTGGCGTCGACGGTCAGCGCCGTGGAAGTCGTGATGCGCAGGTGACTCGTCGACGCCATCGCCGCCGGCAGATCGGCGCAGGCGACGGGGGTGCTGCGCGGCGGCGGGCCGGCGCAAGCACCCAAAAGCAGGCCGGCCAGCGTGGTGACGACCAGGTTGAAGTGCCACATGGGCGTGTGTCGCCTCATCGTTTCTCCTCGGGCCAGTACAGACGCATCGGGTTGTCCACCAG
>JANNKM010000148.1:0-2023 GCA_031396305.1 Rhizobacter sp. | reverse complement strand
CGAACAGCGGGATCACCATGTGCGGGAACACCACCACGTCACGCAATGGCAGCAGGGGGTACAGGGTGGTGGCAGCAGGGGTTTCGTTCATCTCGGGCATGTGCGGGTTCCCGCAGCAAAATCAATGGGGTGAGGGTACACGCAACGCGCGTGCACCGCAACGCGGCGAGGGCAAGACGAGGTCCCGCTTACGCGGAGGAGCCGGCAACTTTTTGCTGGTCGGAGTAGATCAGCAGCGGCTTGCCGTCGGCGGAGATCATCTGCTCGTCGACCACCACCTTGCTGACGTTTTCCAGCGCCGGAAGATCGTACATCGTGTCGAGCAGCACGCTCTCAAGGATCGAACGCAGCCCCCGCGCGCCGGTTTTCCGTGCCAGGGCCCGCTTCGCCACCGCGCCGAGGGCGGTGGTACGCACTTCCAGCTCCACGCCTTCCATCAGGAACAGGCGCTGGTACTGCTTGATCAGCGCGTTCTTCGGCTCGGTGAGGATCTGGATCAGGGCGCCCTCGTCGAGCTCTTCGAGCGCCGCCACCACCGGCAGGCGGCCGACGAATTCCGGGATCAGGCCGTATTTGATCAGGTCCTCGGGCTCCACCGCCTTCAGCAGGTCGAAGGTGGCCTTGGAGTTGCCGGGGCTGCGCACTTCGGCGCCGAAACCGATGCCGGTCTTCTCCGTGCGGTTACGCACGATCTTTTCCAGCCCGTCGAAGGCGCCGCCGCAGACGAACAGGATGTTGGTGGTGTCCACCTGGACGAAATCCTGGTTCGGGTGCTTGCGCCCGCCTTGCGGCGGCACCGAGGCGACGGTGCCCTCGATGAGCTTCAACAGCGCCTGCTGCACGCCTTCGCCCGAAACGTCCCGGGTGATCGAAGGGTTGTCCGATTTGCGCGAGATCTTGTCGATCTCGTCGATGTAGACGATGCCGCGCTTGGCCTTGTCGACGTCGTAGTCGCAGTTCTGCAGCAGCTTCTGGATGATGTTCTCGACGTCTTCGCCGACGTAGCCCGCCTCGGTCAGGGTGGTCGCATCGGCGATGACGAACGGCACGTTGAGCAGCCGCGCCAGCGTCTGCGCCAGCAGCGTTTTGCCCGAGCCCGTGGGCCCGATGAGCAGGATATTTGACTTCGCCAACTCCACCTCGTCGTTCTTCGACAGGTGCTTCAGGCGCTTGTAGTGGTTGTACACCGCTACCGAAAGAATCTTCTTCGCGGTGTCCTGCCCGATCACGTACTGGTCGAGGATGTTGCGGATCTCGTGCGGCGTCGGCAGGTCGGACTTGGCGCCCTTGCCGCCCTTATCGGTCGCCGTCTCTTCCCGGATGATGTCGTTGCACAGCTCGATGCACTCGTCGCAGATGAACACCGACGGGCCGGCAATCAGCTTCCTGACCTCGTGCTGGCTCTTGCCGCAGAACGAGCAGTAAAGCAGCTTTTCCCCGGAAGAAGACTTTTCCGACATGGAGTTAGGTGTTCTCCCGCGCGGTCAGGACTTTGTCCACGATGCCGTACTTTACCGCTTCTTCGGCTCCCATGAAAAAGTCGCGGTCGCTGTCGTGGGCAATGGCCTCGACGGTCTTCCCGGTGTGCCTGGCGAGGATCTCGTTCAGCCGGGCCTTCAGGTAGAGGATTTCCTTGGCGTGGATCTCGATGTCCGACACCTGCCCCTGGAAGCCGCCGGAGGGCTGGTGGATCATGACGCGCGAGTTGGGCAGGCAGAAGCGCTTGCCGTTGTCGCCGGCGGCGAGCAGCGTCGCCCCCATGCTCGCCGCCTGCCCGACGCACAGCGTCGAGACGTCGGGCTTGATGAACTGCATGGTGTCGTAGATTGCCAGGCCCGCCGATACCGAGCCGCCGGGCGAGTTGATATAGAAGAAGATGTCCTTGTCGGGATTCTCCGACTCGAGGAACAGCAGCTGGGCGACGATCAGGTTGGCGGTGATCTCGGTCACCGGCCCGACCAGGAACACCACCCGCTCCTTCAGCAGCCGCGAGTAGATGTCGTAAGCGCGCTCGCCGCGCCCC
>JANNKM010000108.1:0-4036 GCA_031396305.1 Rhizobacter sp. | reverse complement strand
CCCAGGGCGCGCAACTGCGAGATCACCTGCTGCACCAGGATGTCGGGCGCCGACGCGCAGGCGGTTAGGCCGACAACGCGATAGCCTTCGAACAAGGCGGCCTGGAGATCGCTCGGACTGTCCACCATGTAGGCGGGCGTGCCCAGACGCTGCGCCAACTCGCGCAGCCGGTTGCTGTTGGAGCTGGACGGGCTGCCCACGACGATGACGATCTCCACTTCGCCCGCCAGCACTTTCACTGCGTCCTGCCGGTTCTGCGTGGCGTAACAAATGTCTTGCTGCTTGGGCTCGCGCACACCGGGAAAGCGCCGCTTCACTGCGGCGAGGATTTCCGCCGCATCGTCCACCGACAGCGTGGTCTGGGTCACGACGGCCAGACGCTCGGTCTGCGCAACCTGGACGGTGGCCACATCGGCCACATCTTCGACGAGGTAGATGCCTTCGTTCAACTGGCCCATCGTGCCTTCGACTTCCGGGTGGCCCTTGTGCCCGATCATGATGAAGTCGTAGCCCTCGCGGTGCAGCTTGGCAACTTCGACGTGCACTTTGGTGACCAACGGGCACGTGGCGTCGAACACGCTGAAACCGCGCTGTTTCGCCTCAAGGCGCACTGCCTGGCTCACGCCGTGCGCGCTGAACACCAGGGTCGCGCCGGCGGGAACGTCAGCGAGGTCTTCGATGAAGATCGCCCCCTTGCCCTTCAGGTCTTCGACAACATAGGTGTTGTGCACGATCTCATGACGCACGTAGATTGGCGCGCCGAACCTGACCAGGGCGCGTTCCACGATCTCGATCGCCCGATCCACCCCCGCGCAAAAGCCGCGCGGCTCGGCAAGAACCACTTCTTCAAGGCTGGAGTTCATCACAACACGCCGATCAATTGCACTTCAAAGCTCACCGGCCGACCGGCCAGCGGGTGGTTGAAGTCGAACAGCAGCGACTGCGCACCGACTTCCTGAACGACACCGGCGTAAGCGGCGTTGCCGTCGGGCGTAGGGAAACGCACCACGTCGCCGACTTCGTAGACCGCCTGCGCATCGCCGAAGCGCCGCAGCATGTCGCGGCCCACATGCTGTATCAGTTGCGGATTGCGCTCGCCAAACGCCACCCCTGCGTCGAGTTCAAAGCGCGCGCGCTGCCCCTCCACCATGCCGATCAGACGGGCTTCGATCGCAGGCGTCAACTCGCCGCGTCCGAGCGACAGGGTCGCGGGCTTGGCGTCGAAGGTATCGAGGAATACGTCGCCATCCGGGCCGCACAGCCGGTAGTGCAGCGTCAGAAACGATTCCTGGGTGACTGGGCGCGATACGGCGTTTGTCAAGGGCATGCCCGATGTGGCTAAACTGGGGCCCAGTTTAGTCGGCGCAGCCTCTATCGAGCAAACGATAGCGCGCCCGCAACCACCATGCTGCTCAAGGACTTGCCGGCTTCGACCCGGCCGCGCGAAAGGATGCTGGCGCTCGGCCCGGCGTCGCTCGCCGACGCCGAACTGCTCGCGCTGTTGCTGCGCACCGGGACGCAGGGCGTGTCGGTGCTGCAGTTGGCGCAGCACATGCTCGACAGCTTTGGCGGCATCGCGCCGCTGCTGCAGGCGGGCCCGCAGGAGCTGAAGCGAATCAAGGGCCTGGGGCCGGCCAAGCGCGCCGAACTCGCCGCGGTGCTCGAAATGGCGCGGCGTTCGCTGAAGCAGGAGTTCACCGAACGAACCCTGTTCGATGCGCCGGGAAAGGTCAAGGACTACCTGCGCATGCACCTCGCGGGCCGCGAACATGAAGTGTTTGCTGTGCTGTTTCTCGACGCGCAGAACCGGCTGATCGTTCTCGAGGAGATGTTTCGCGGCACGCTCACCCAAACCAGCGTCTACCCGCGCGAAGTGGTCAAGCGTGCGCTGCAGCAGCAGGCGGCGGCAGTGATCCTTGCGCACAACCACCCTTCCGGAACCGCGGAACCGTCGCGCGCTGACGAGTTCCTGACGCAGACGCTGAAGTCGGCGCTCGCGCTGATCGACGTGCGGGTGCTCGACCATCTGGTGGTCGGGCAGTCCAACGTCGTGTCCCTGGCCGAGCGTGGCGTGTTGTGAGTGCGTCGATGAAGGCGCACACCCTCGGTGAACTCGCGTCGCTCGCGCGTGCATTGAAGGCAGCACGCGAAAACGCCGAACGCAGCGCGGCGCGCGAACGTGAGCGCAAGGCGCGCGAAGCGCACGAGCGCAATCTGTTCGCCGCCAGCGTGGGCCCCGTCCTCGCGCTGCGCAAGGCGGTCGGCGCGCCGCCCGCCCGGCCCCGCCCCGCTGCGGTGGCGCGGCAGCGCCAGTTCGACGAAGCACAGGTGCTTCGGCAGTCACTTTCTGATGA
Organism: Rhizobacter sp.; assembly: GCA_031396305.1. Lineage (GTDB taxonomy): Bacteria > Pseudomonadota > Gammaproteobacteria > Burkholderiales > Burkholderiaceae_C > JAEMQF01. The sequence continues at coordinate 1,682 of JANNKM010000108.1, read as the reverse complement.
CTTCGACGCCGACTGGTTGCTCGAAACCGACGATGCGCTGTCGTTTGTCCGCCCCGGCATGGGCACCGACGTGGTGCGCAAGCTGCGCCGCGGCGTCTGGGTGACGCAGGCGCAACTCGACTTGCACGGCCTGCGCCGCGACGAAGCACGCGAGCAGCTCGTGGCCTTCTTGCGCGACGCGGCGCAATCCGGCCGGCGCTGTGTGCGTGTCATCCACGGCAAGGGCAACGGCTCACCCGGCCGCCAAAGCGTACTGAAGTCGAAGGTCAAAGGCTGGCTGATTCAGCGCGACGCTGTCATCGCCTTCACCCAGGCGCGCGCGGCGGACGGCGGGAGCGGCGCATTGCTCGTACTGCTGCGGCCCGGCAAGACGGATCGCCGCGACTGACAATCGTTGCGCGCGCCGCGCGCAGGTTCCGGTGCGCCGACCTACGACTCCACGCGGTTGCGCATCCAGTCGGCGGTATTGAAGAACACCGCTTCGAGCGTGGCCGCCAACTCCACCTCGACGCCCACATCGTGCATGGCCCTGCGCATGCATTTCAACCACAGGTCGCGCTCGATCATGCCGATCGAGAACGGCAGATGCCGGGCACGCAGCCGCGGATGGCCGAAGCGCTGCACATAGTGCTGCGGTCCGCCCAGCCAGCCGCACAGGTACCAGTGCAGCTTGTCGCGCGAACCCTCCAGCGTGCCCGGGTGCAGGCCGCGAATCGGCGCGAACACCGGCTCGAGTTCCATCAAGTCGTAGAAGCGGTCGACGAGGGCGCGCACGCGCGGTTCACCGCCCAGAGCCTCGAACGGCGTCACTCGGGAGTCTGGAACCACGACTGCCCGAACATCGACATCTGGGCCTCGGCACCATCCGCCGGGGGCTCCAGGCACGAACGGTTGCGACCATCGGCCTTGGCCCGGTACAGCTGCACATCGGCTCGTTCCAGCCATTGCTGCGATTCGGGTCGCCTGCGCACCGGCGAAAAAGCGCCGCCCACGCTGATGGTGATTGACAGCGGCTCGGCGCGCCCGATGTCGATGCTCAGGCTTGCGACTTTTCTTCGGACCCGCTCCGCAGCCGCAAGCCCAAAGTCGAACGGACAGTTCGGCAAGATGATCGCGAACTCCTCGCCGCCGACCCTCGCGACGGTGTCCATCGGCCGGATGCTCGCCTGCAGCACCTTTGCCAACGAGACGAGTGCCAGGTCGCCGATCGTGTGGCCGAACGCATCGTTGACGTGTTTGAAGTGGTCGACGTCGATCATCAGCAGCAACGCCGGCTCACCGGTACGCGCCACGCGGTCAAGTTCGCGCGTGATCGCCAGTTCGAATTCACGCCGATTCGCCAGCCCGGTGAGAGGGTCATGGCTGGAGAGCCGGCACAGGCCGTCGATCAAGGCCTGTAACCAGGCGGTTTGGCCCACGTCATCGAGCGCCGGCAGGCCGTGGCCGGAGTGCTGGAGCAACTGCAGCGCTGCCTCAAGATCGAGGCCCGGCTCATGCCCCGGCACACCGGGGTCGCAGTGGACCATTCGAATCGACGCGTTGACAGGCGCAGTCATGACTCAGAGCCTGAGAGGCAATCCAATGCGCCCGCGCCGGGGTGCCCATGGGCGCTGGGGTAGGCGCGTCGCGCAGCCCAGGTTGATGCCTGGGCAAGCGGCGCAACACCCCCCAGCGCCCATGGG